>NZ_JBSSEF010000004.1:0-147443 GCF_054061455.1 Thermostichus sp. OS-CIW-20 | reverse complement strand
CGTCAGCGTCGCGTAGCGACAACGGAAACGGACAGAATGCTATCGCTTCACCGCTGAGCAGTAATGCTCAGCAGTGTTCAGCGTAAATGTATCAGCACAGCTATGAAGCCTATCTCCCTTATCTGGAGTTTCTTCTGGATCAGAAGCTGGACTGGAAAAGCCGCAGTGGCCGCCTGAACTAGCCTATGCCAAGCCAGAGGGTTCCTGCCCCAGCCGCAAGGGGGGATATAGGGGGGCTAGCTGGCTTGCTCTTTGTTCGCGTCTTCCCGCTCCTGAAGAGCTGGCAGAGTTTTCTCAGTGGCTTGGGCGGCTCATCCCAATTGAAAACTTGACTGCCCGATCTGTTGAGGCCAGAATCCGGGACCCAACCCCTAGAAAGAACCCCACTGGCAGGGCAAGCCCAGCCCAACAGCGATACTCTAGAAGGTGTTCTTGAGTAAGTCCGTGCAAACAATGGCTCAGCCTGCCCTGCGCATCCTGCTCGTGCGCCACGGTGAGAGCACCTTCAACGTCGAAAATCGCATCCAAGGCCGCTCCGATCTCTCTCGCCTCACCCCCGGTGGAGAAGCGCAGGCACAGCGGGTAGCTGAGGTTCTGGCCGGGATCCCCTTGGATTATGCCTACTGCAGCCCTCTCTCCCGTGCCCTCGACACCGCCCGTATCATTCTCAAGGAGCGAGCGGGGATCCCTTTGTTTATCAGCGAGTACCTGCGGGAGATCGACCTGACAGCTTGGGAGGGCTTGACCTTTGCCGAGGTGAAGGAGAAATACCCAGAAGATTACCACCTATGGCGGCACCGTCCCGACGAGCTGGAGCTGGAGGGGCGCTTTCCGGTGCGGGATCTCTGGCAGCAGGCGCAGGAGTTTTGGCAACTGCTGGCCGAGCAAGTGAAGTCAGTGCCCCCCGCCTCCTCTGATCGGAGAACCGATCCAAGGCATCCCCTCACCGTTCTCGTTGTCGGACACAGCGGCATTAACCGCGCCCTGGTCAGCACCGCCATTGGCTTGGGGCCGGTTCACTACCACCGTCTTGGGCAAGATAACTGCGCCATCAGCGTTCTCAACTTTCCCCAGGGCCTGGGGGCGCTGCCGCAACTGGAATCTTTGAATATCACTGCCCATCTGGGCCAGCCTCTGCCCAAACGCAAGCAGGGGATGCGTATCCTGCTGGTGCGGCACGGCGAGACGCAATGGAACCGGGAGCAGCGCTTTCAGGGGCAGCGCGATATTCCTCTCAACGCCACTGGCGAGGAGCAGGCAGCTAGGGTGGCGGAGTTTCTGGCCGACCAGCCGCTGAACCTGGCTTTTTCCAGCCCGCTGAAGCGCCCCTGGGCTACGGCGGACGCCATCTGCAGCAACCACCCCAACCTGATCCTACGCCCGATGCCGGAGCTGCAGGAGATCTGCCACGGCGACTGGGAGGGCAAGCTCCAGAGCGAGGTGGAAGCCGAATACCCCGGCGAGCTGGAGCGCTGGCAGCGGGATCCGGCCGCGGTGCAAATGCCCAACGGGGAAAATCTGTACCAAGTGTGGGATCGCACGCGCTCGGCCTGGGAAGAGATTTTGGCCATCACCGCCGCCCAATTTCCCGAAGGCACGGCCGTGGTGGTGGCCCACGACGCCATCAACAAGGCGATCATCTGCCAGTTGTTCGGCCTTTCCCCCCACGCCTTTTGGATCTTCAAGCAGGGCAATGGCGGCATTACCGTTATCGACTACCCGGAAGGAAAGGACGGCACCCCTGTTCTCAAGGTGTTGAACCTCACCACTCACCTGTCCGGCCAGATTTTCGACTGCACCACAGCGGGTGCGCTTTAGGGAGGTGGAAGATGGGATCCACCCTCCCTGCCGACCTGAGCCTGCTCAATCTCTGCCTCCGTGGGGTGCGCCTGTTGGATCCCTGGCAACAGCGGGATGAGGTGACCGACGTGTGGCTGCAGCAGGGCCGCCTCCGGGCCACCGAGCCGGCGGGGATCCCTGCCGACATCCCCCGCCTGGAGGCTGCTGGCTGGGTGCTGGGGCCGGGCTTGATCGATCTGTACGCCCACAGTGGCGAGATCGCTGATCAAGAGCTCTCCCCCTGCCGCGAAACCCTCGCCTCTCTGGGGGCAGCAGCTCTGGCAGGGGGGTTTACCCAAGTGGGTCTTCTCCCTGCCCCCCTGCCCGGAACGGCAACTTTCCCGGTGCTGGACGAGCCGGAGCAGGTGGGCCGCTACCGCCGCCGAGCGGGGGATTCCCGCTGGCTGCCCTGGGCTGCTTTGAGCTTGGGTGACCGGGAAGAAGCTCCCAGCCTCTGGGGAGAGCTGGCCCGCGCCGGCGCCATTGGCTTTGTGGCCCGGACTGAAGGATCAGAGCCGCTGCGGTCGTTGGCCCTACTGCGGCGGGCGCTGGAGTATTTGCGGCCTTGGAATAAGCCGCTGCTGGTGTGGGCCTGGGATCCCAGCCTGGCTGGCTCGGGCAGCCTCTACGAGGGGGTGTGGGCGCTGCGCTTGGGGCTGAAGGGGATCCCAACCAGTGCCGAAACCGCGGCCTTGGCCCGTCTCCTGGAAGTAGTGCGCAGCGTTCCTTCGCCGGCGCCGGTGCATGTGATGCGCCTCAGCCAAGCCCGCAGCCTGGAGCTTGTCCAGCAGGCCCAAGCAGAGGGGCTGCCGGTTAGCGCCAGCACCACCTGGATGCACCTGCTCTTGGCGGAGGAAGCCGTCTTGGAGCACGGCTACGATCCCCACCTGCGCCTCTTGCCTCCTCTCCCCCGCAGCAGCGACCGCGAGGCCCTCATCGCCGGCATCCGCAGCGGCAGCCTGGGTATTGCCACCGACCACGCCCCCTACACCTACGAGGAGAAAACCCTGCCCTTTGCCGAAGCCCCTCCTGGGGCCATAGGCCTGGAGCTGGCGCTGCCCCTGCTGTGGCAGAACCTGGTAGAGACGGGATCCCTGACGGCGCTCCAGCTCTGGTCAGCCCTCAGCCTCTACCCGGCCCGCTGCCTGGGGTTGGAGCCGCCCAGCCTAGCTCCCGGAAGTGACTGGGTGCTGTTCGATCCGGGCCATACCTGGACGGTCTCGGCAGCCACCCTTTGCTCGCGATCCCTGGCCACTCCCTGGCTGGGCAGGACCCTGCGCGGCAAGGTGTTGCACACCCATGTTGAAGAAGGAAGCCAGCCCTGAACCTGAGACCGGCAAAACCCCTTCTCTGTGCCAAGAGGCGCAGGGCCTTGAATTATCCTGGGAGCTAGGCTCAAGGGGGTAGGGGCCCATGAAGCTAGGGAAGCGGCTGGGGACGCTGCCGAGCTTCCGGCAGTTGCAAGGGATCCGCTGGGCATGGGGAGAGTGGAGTCGCCAAGGGGAGCTGGCCTGGCGTACACTACGGCTGGCCTGGGAAAACGCGATGCGCTACCGGCTGTTTGGCCTAGCCTCCGAGATGGCCTACAGCTCGATGTTGGCCCTATTTCCCTTTATCCTCACCCTCTTGACCGGGATTGGGCTGTTTGTCGGCTCCTCTGAGCAAGCTTTTCAGCGCCTGATGGAGCAATTGGGGCAGATTGCCCCCCAAGAAGCCCTGGTGCTTCTGGAACGGTATGCGCGAGAGATCCGCTTTGGGGAAAACCGAGGCTTGCTCTCCCTCAGCTTCTTAGGAACCCTGTGGGCTGCCTCTGGGGCCTTGGGAGCAGTGATGACGGCTTTGGATCTCAGCCACGAGATCCCCCAGGAGATGCGCCGCCCCTTTTGGAGACGCAAGCTGATCTCGATGGTTTGGATGCTAGCTACCCTGGGGTTAACCGGTTTGGCCAGCTTGATCTTCTTGTTCAGTGCCAGCTTTTTCCGCTTCTTGTCCGCCCAAGCGAAATCCCTAGCGGAGGGGGTTGCCGGGCCGGATCAGTTGGATCCCTGGCGGGAGCTGGCGCTGAAGTTGTGGGAAGCGCTCACCTGGCCTATCTCGTTGGGGATGATCGTCGTCTCCTGTTGGGTGCTGTACCGATTCGGCCCCAGCTTGCGCCGGCCCCAAATGCCGATTTGGCCAGGAGCGATTGTGGCCAGCCTGCTTTGGGTTGGGGTGTCGTGGGGGCTGCGGGTTTATGTGGAGCACTTCGGCCAGCTCAACCAAGTCTACGGAGCCGTGGGGGCAGTTATTGTCTTATTGCTGTGGGTTTGGCTCACTTCCTTGGCGCTGCTGTTTGGGGATCAGATTAACATTGCCCTCTACCAGGCCCGACAATGGATTCGGGACTGCTCCCCCACCCCTCATGCAAACGCAGATCCTCCCCCCCACCCCTGAGCACATTGCCTTGGCGGCTGAAGCGCTGCGGCGGGGCCAGTTGGTGGCCATACCTACAGAGACGGTGTACGGCCTGGCGGGCCACGGCCTCAACGAACAGGCGGTGGCAGAGATCTTTGCCGCCAAGGAGCGCCCCCGTTTCAATCCCCTGATCCTGCATCTGCCGGCTGGGCTGGATCTAGAGACACTGCAGGGCTGGCTGGTGGATCTGGAGGCTTTTACTCCCGCCGCTCGCGCTCGCCTGGGATCCCTTGTCGACACCTTTTGGCCGGGGCCGCTGACGCTGGTGCTGCCCAAGGGATCCCGGGTGCCGGATCTCGTCACCAGTGGCTTGCCCACGGTGGCGCTGCGGATGCCCGCCCACCCCGTGGCCCAGGCTTTGCTGCGGGCAGTTCAGGTGCCTTTGGCTGCCCCCAGCGCCAACCGCTTTGGCCGCCTCAGCCCTACCTCGGCCCAGGCCGTCTATGCCGAGTTGGCGGGGCGGATCCCTTACATTTTGGACGGGGGAGAGTGCAGCGTGGGCCTGGAATCGACAGTGCTCAAGCTCAGCCCCGACGGCACGCCCACCCTGTTGCGCCCTGGCGGGATCCCGCGGGAAGTTTTGGAATCCCACCTCAATTTGCCCCTAAGCTCTCCCGCTGCCCCAGACGGCAAGGAGAGTCCAGAGGCTCCCGGCCAACTGAGCAGCCACTACGCTCCCGGTAAGCCCATCTGGCTTTTGCCCACTGCCTTTGCCCAGCTTCAGCCTGAGGATTGGCAACAGTTGCGGCGCTTGGCCACTGGCCACTCGCACCTAGGCATTCTCAGTTTCGCCGCCAAACCAGAAGCGCTGGCAGAAAGCCTCTCCCGCCACTGTCCTGAGGTCACCTTTACCCTAGAATGTCTGGGCCCGGATCCCAACTCGGCGGCCCACGCCTTCTTTGCCAGCCTGCGCCGCCTGGATGAGGGAGCGGCCACCTTGCTGTTGGCTGAACCGCCACCAGTTGTCACTGGCCTAGGTTATGCGATCATGGATCGGCTACGACGGGCCAGCCGCTCATGGAAGTCTCCCCTCTCGTCGCCATCCTAATGGGCAGCGATTCCGATCTGCCCACCCTGGCACCCGCTGCCCAGGTGTGTGAGGAGTTTGGGATCCCCTACCAACTGCAGATCCTCAGCGCCCACCGCACCCCGGAGGCGATGGTGGACTTTGCCCGCCGCGCCCATATCCAAGGGATCCGCGTCATTATCGCCGGCGCCGGCGGGGCGGCCCATCTGCCGGGGATGGTAGCCTCCCTTACCCCTCTGCCGGTCATCGGGGTGCCGGTGTTCAGCCAATCTCTGCAGGGGCTGGACTCCCTATATTCGATCGTGCAAATGCCCAAGGGGATCCCGGTGGCTACTGTAGCCATCGGCAATGGCTACAACGCTGGACTCTTGGCCGTGCAGATCTTGGCCAGCGGCGATCCCGCCCTGCAACAACGGGTGCTGGCCTACCGGGAAAGCCTCAAGCAAGCGGTGCAAGAGAAAAACGCCCAGTTGCAAACTCAGGGGTGGAAAGCCTATCTCAGCTCCGCCGGCAGAGCATAATTATTGGGTGAGAGAGCGTTGGCCTGTCTTGACAGGGATCAGATGGGACGAAGTTGGGGGAGTTGCCAGCGGTGAAGGATGGATCGGGTCGCCCCTCTTCCGGACAGGGATCCTGGCGGGAATATCTGCAGCGAGTTCAGAAAGGGGCAGTGGAGAGGGGATCCCAGGTGGCCCTGTGGCTACTCTCGGGGCCGCAATGGCGGGTTTTGGCCCTGTCGGGCTTGGCCTTGGCGGGGCTGGCTTTTTGGCACTGGCGGCTAGCTCTTTCTCTAGCTGTGGGCAGTGGGGCAATGCTGGGGCTGTATGCTGCGCGCAGCCCTGAGTTCAGCCGCCGCTGGCAGGAGTTGCAAGCCTGGTTTCGCCAAGCCGATCGCTCCCTGCTGCTTGCTGTTGTCGGGGGGGCAGGCGCCGCTCTGGGCACCTACATCGTGGTTTCCATCTGGGCAGAATCCAGCCAGCGCTGGCTGGCCACGGGCGCCATTTTGCAGGGGCTAGCCACCTTTGCCTTGTTGGCGCTGCTGTTTTGGGAGTGGCTTAGCCGCCGCCAAGAGCGGCAGCGTTCCCAACTGGAGCGAGATCTCAGCGACATCGCTTCCCCCGACTCGTACCGACGGCTGCTGGGCGTGCGTCGGCTGCAGAGCTTGATGCCATACCTGGATGCCGAGCAGACGCGGCTAGCGGTGGACTACCTCCGCCTCGCCCTTGACCAAGAAACCGTGGCTGTCGTCCGGGAAGCCCTGCTGGAAGCTCTGCAGGGGTGGGGGATCCTGCGTCGCCTCAACGATTTGGCCGACCTCAAACGCCCCGAAAGCAGCGGGGATCCCTCTTCAGGTCGGAACCACAGCGTCTAGATGGCTGCCTCAACATCTCCGCTGGGGCAGCGAGTCTTCAAAGAGCGTCATTACAATGAGGATAAAGTGGAAGGGTCCTCTTTAGCAGATTGCGGTTCCTCCATGACCACCACCATTGAAGTGCCCAAGCGAGGCTTGCCTGTCACCATCATCACTGGCTTTCTGGGGAGCGGGAAAACCACTCTGCTCAACCACATCCTCCGCAACCAGAAAGGGATGCGCACAGCGGTGCTGGTCAACGAATTTGGGGAGATTGGCATCGACGGCGAGCTGATTGTCTCCAGCGAAGAAGACCTCGTAGAGCTCAACAACGGCTGCATCTGCTGCACCATCCGCGACGACATTGTCGAGAGTGTGCTGCGCCTGATGGAGCGCTCCGACAAAATCGACTACCTGGTGGTGGAGACCACAGGACTGGCGGATCCCTTGCCGGTTGCCCTCACCTTTTTGGGGCCAGAACTGCGGGATCTGACACGGCTGGATTCGATCATCACCCTGGTGGATGCCAGCAACTTCGCTCCTGATCTGTTCAACAGTGACGTGGCCTACAGCCAAATTGCCTATGGGGATGTCATTCTCCTCAACAAAACCGACCTGGTTGAGCCGGCGGAGATCGAGCGCCTGGAAAAACGCATTCGCGAGATCAAGGAAGATGCCCGCATTTTGCGCACGGTCAACAGCGCAGTGCCCCTAGAGCTGATCCTGGATACAGACCTGTTTCAGTCCAGCTCTCTGCCCCAGGAGGAGGCTCCCGACGCTGAGCATGACCATGAGCATGACCATGAGCATGACCATGAGCATGACCACGAACACGGCCATGATCACGGCCACTCGCACCGCAGCCACATCGAGGTCGATGGTTTTAACTCCCTGGCCTTTGAGAGCGATCGCCCCTTCTCTCTAGACGCTTTCCAGAACTTTCTCAACGAGTTGCCCGATGCAGTCTTTCGGGCCAAAGGGATCCTGTGGTTTGAGGAAAGCCCAGAGCGACATATCTTCCACCTCAGCGGTCGGCGCTACACCCTCAGCAGCGACGCCTGGCCTCGCCAGCCCAAAAACCAGTTGGTGCTCATCGGCCAGCACCTCGATACGGCCAAGCTGCGGCAAAAGTTGGAAGCCTGTCTTGTCCCGGCCCCCGTCCAGGGCTAAGAACTGGGTGGCGGCTTAGAATCGTCGGGCCCTGTTCCGGCAGCCTCGCGAGGGGAGCCTTGAGAGAGGGCATCCCAGCTATGTCCGACATCTTTGTGATGATCCGCAACCAGGCCAACAACGCCCTCACTTCCATCGACGGGATCCCTTTTGTCGCCTTTCTGGAGCGGGAGGGGCAACTGATTGCCGAAGAAACCATCGAGTTAATCTACGCCGACGCCGGCTTTGATGACCTGCCGATTGGAGAATACACTGTGGGGGTACGGCATGAACGGGTGGAACCGCAAAAAGCCACCTGCCCGGTTGCGATTAGGGGTGCCAACGAAGTTGTTTTGGTAACATTTGTTTACCTCGAGCCGGAGCGGGTTCTGCTGAACGCTCAGATTGCTGTGGAAAAAAGGTTGTAACCATGACCGTCAAAGTGATCCCATCGCACTCCATCAAAGCTTTTCGCTATCGAGTGTTTTGTCTGGGACAAGATCTCTGGAATGCCCGGGATCCGATTAGCCGTGCCAACCTAGCCCTACAACTGGCCGACGCGGCCACAACCCTGGCCCGTATGGAAGTGCAAGCCGCTCAGCCTTTCAGCTCAAGCCCTTCCTATTCCCTGCCGGAAGCAGGCCATAGGTAATCGCTCCAGTCCGGCCTTGAGGCCAGAGGCAAGGGATCCCGCCCGACCAGCATCACTCCCACTCGATGGTGCCGGGGGGCTTGGAGGTGATGTCGTAGACTACGCGGTTGACGCCCGGCACCTCGTTGACGATGCGGTTGGAGATGGTGGCCAAGAGGTCGTAGGGCACCCTAGCCCAGTCCGCCGTCATGCCGTCTTCGCTGGTGACCAGTCGCACCACCACCGGGCAGGCATAGGTGCGCTTATCCCCCATCACCCCCACCGAGCGCACTTCCGGCAGCAACACGGCAAAGGCTTGCCACAGCTTGGGATAGTAGCCGGAGCGGTTGATCTCCTGGCGGACAATCATGTCGGCCTCGCGCAGGATCTCCAGCCGCTCTTTGGTGACCTCGCCCACAATGCGGATGGCCAGGCCCGGCCCCGGGAAAGGATGGCGGCCAACAATTTCTTCCGGCAAGCCCAACGAACGGGCCAGTTGCCGTACCTCATCTTTGAAGAGCTTGCGCAGAGGTTCTACCAGCTTAAAGCGCAGATTCTCCGGCAAGCCGCCGACGTTGTGGTGGCTTTTGATCTTGACGGCAATGCGCTCTCCGGTAACCGGATCCACATTGGTGTTGGCCGACTCGATCACATCGGGGTAAAGGGTGCCCTGGGCCAGGTACTCGAAGGGGCCCAGCCGCTGCGACTCCTCCTCAAACACGCGAATAAACTCTGCCCCGATGCGTTTGCGCTTCTCCTCGGGATCGGTGACCCCCTGCAACTGGCGGAGAAAGCGCTCTTGTCCGTCCACGTAGTGGACAGGGATGTGAAATTGCTCTTGGAAAAGGCGCAGCAGCCGCTGCGGCTCATCTTTGCGCATGAACCCCTGGTCGATGAACACGCAGGTGAGCTGATCCCCAATGGCCTTGTGTAGCAGAAAAGCCAAAGTAGAGCTGTCCACCCCCCCCGAAAGGGCCAACAGCACCCTCTTGTCGCCCACGCGGGCACGGACTTCCCGAATGGCCTCCTCCAGAAAAGCTTCCGTTGTCCAGGTGGGCTCGCAGCCGCAGATGTGATAGACAAAATTGCGAATGAGAAAGGCACCGGCCTCCGAGTGGGCCACCTCTGGGTGAAATTGCACCCCGTAGAGACGGCGCGCCGGATCGGCAATGGCGGCAAAGGGGGTGTTGTCAGTGTAAGCCAGCGAATGAAAGCCCGGGGGCAACTCGGTCACCGAGTCTCCGTGGCTCATCCACATGATGCTGCTTTCTGGCAGGTTGGTGAGCAGATCGGTGGGATCCAAAATGTGCAGGGCGGCACGGCCGTATTCCCCCTTCTGGGCCGGCTCCACCTTGCCCCCCAACTGCTGCACCATAAGCTGCATACCGTAGCACACGCCCAGGATGGGGATCCCCAAGTTCCAGATCTCCAGGTCACAAGCGGGAGCGCCCGGCTCATAGACCGAGTTGGGGCCGCCGGAGAGGATGATGCCCTGGGGCCGCAGTTGCCGCAGTTGCTCGGCAGTGGTGCGGTAGGAAAGGATTTCCGAATAGACGTGGGTTTCGCGAATACGCCGGGCAATGAGCTCAGAGTACTGGGATCCAAAATCGAGAATAACAATCATCTGGCGCTGCACCTTGAGGGAGGAAAGAAAAAGGCCGGGAGGGAGGGGAGAGGTAGAAGAGTTCACAAAACCTCGCAAGTGCAGAATGAGAAAGCCGGGCCTAGTGACTAACTCGGCTGTGGATAAGAAACATTAAGGGCTCTTCCATCGTAACAGGGATGGAGGCGCTTGCTTGCAGTTGCCTGTCCTGGAGAGTCCCTATCGGGTGGGAAGAGAGTTTTCGCTAAAAAACCGCTCACTGGCTAGGCAATGATTCCCAGCAACCATCGCAACCGGGAACCCAGATGACCAGGTAAAGGCAAGACTTATGATCGAAAAAAGAAGCCATCCAGACCGGTGGAGATACTGGCAAAGATCCGCAGTGCCATCGTTTTATGTCCGTTGTTGCTGAGTCCTTTCAAACGTATCTTCGTCGTCGCCGTCGTCTGCTGGCTCGCCGTCTCAAGCGGCAGCAAGGGTGGGGTGTGGTTTTGGCTTTGTTGGCCTTGTACTTGCTCAGTTGGGATGCGCTGAGCGAGGGTGGGTCGTTGCTGCACTTGGGGAGAGGGCAACCCCTATGGCTGGTGGTGATCCCGCTGTTGGGGGGAGGACTCTACAGCTTGGGCGCTGGGATGGTCTGGATGCTGCGCCAGCGCTGCTCTGCCCAGCTTTTGGCCGAGATGATCAGCTTGCCCCACTTGGCTTTGGCCGCCCTGCTCTGGCTGGGTCTGGCCATCTGGGGAGAGCAGCTTTCGCCTTTCCTGTTACGACAAAAAAACCAGTTATTGGCGGGCCTGGTGATGAGTTGGCTGTTGGCTCAGGGGTGGAGTTTTCTTCGCTCCCACTGGATCGTGGAGGTGGGGCAGCTGTGGAGGGATTATCTGCAGGAGCTGCGAGCCTCGGTGTTACAGCCCTGCTACCGACGCCTGGAAAGCTGCCGCCATTCACTGCGCCTCTATCAGGCCATTTGGCAAGACCTACAACTGGAAGAGCTGGAAGCCCAGCACCTGATCCAGGTGCTCTCTGAATCGCTGTTGCCGCTGACCTTGCCGCTCAAGGTCTATGCCCAGCGGGTTCACCACTACTGCCAACAGTTGGCAGCCCTGCTGGCGCAGATGCAAGAGCAGGTGGAGCGACTGGAGCAGGTGCTTCTGGATGTGGAGCTGGAGTTGGCCTCCCGTCAATCCTTCCAGGCCCAGCCACAGCCGATTAACCTGCTGGTGGAAGAGGGGATCCACTGTCAGGAGCTGGATTTGCAGGAGTTGGTTTGCCTGAACCAGGAGCTGCTGGGGGCCGATCGCTCTTTGCAGGGCTTGGCCGAAGAGCTCAAGGGCTGGGCCGACAAAGCCATCCCCGCCGGCTTAAAACTGGGATTGCCATGGCTGCGATCCCTGGGATGAAGAAGGCTGACCCGCCTGCTTCTGAGCCCCCAGAACTGGAGGCCCTGTGGTCAAGCTGGCTGGTGGATCTGGGCTGGCAGCCTTCTGAGCCGCAGCAGCAGCAACTGCAACAGCTCTATTCCCTGGTGATGGCCGGAAACCGCACCCAAAACCTCACCCGCATCACCGATCCCATCGATTTTTGGGAGAAACACCTGTGGGACTCGCTGCGGGGCCTGCGCCTGCTGGGATCCTGGGATGAAATCCAAGCTCAGCCCTGGCGCGGGATCGACATCGGCACCGGGGCAGGGTTTCCAGGGATCCCGGCCCAGATCGCCCTGCCCCAGGCCCACTTCACCCTCCTAGACAGCAGCCAACGCAAGATCGCCTTTGTGCAAGAAGTTTTGCAGCAGCTTTCCCTCGCCCAGGCGCGGGCGGTGGCCCAACGGGCAGAGATCTGGGGGCAAGACCCGCAGGAACGCGGCAGCTACGATCTGGCCTTGGCCAGAGCCGTGGCAGCGGCGGAGATCTGCGCCGAGTATTGCCTGCCCCTGCTCAAGGTGGGGGGACGCGCCATTCTCTACCGCGGCCATTGGACCGAGGCAGAAGCCCAAACCCTGAAGCGGGCCCTTTCTCTTTTGGGGGGGAAGCTGATCCATGTCGAAGCCTTCACTACCCCCCACAGCCACGGGATGCGGCATTGCCTGCTGTTGGAGAAAGTCGCCCCTACACCAGCTTGCTATCCCCGTCCTCCCGGCATTCCCAAACGCCAACCCCTGGGACAGGACAAGCGCCGCTAAAAGTTGGGATCCTTAATTTCCTAGTTCAAAAAAGCTTCTGCACATTCCTGGAGAAAGATCTTGGACAGGTAGTTTGCAAATGCCGTCGGGGAGACTAAGATGTGGATGGCATCAGGTTCGGATTGAGCCAATGGTCTAACCAGGTGAGCTTCCGAACTGAGCGCTAAAGGTTAAGGTTCGGAGTTCGCTACGTTATGACCATTTTTGTGGGCAATCTGTCCTTCAAGGCCAGTGAAGAAGACCTACGGCTTGTGTTTTCCGAGTACGGCACCGTCAAGCAAATCAAGCTGCCGGTGGATCGGGAGACGGGCCGCAAGCGCGGCTTTGCTTTTGTGGAACTGGAAAACGAGGCCGACGAGCAAAAAGCCATCGATGAGTTAGATGGCGCCACCTGGATGGGCCGGGATCTGAGGGTTAACAAGGCCATGCCGCGTCAGGCCGGCGCAGGCGGCGGCAGGCGGGATAGCCGTTCTTCCCGCTTCTAATCCGATAGGCTCTGGGCCGGGGATCCCTCTCCCCGGCCTTTAGCTTTGGCCGAAGATGACTTTGGCCAGAAAGGCCAAGGCAAACCAGGTGGAGGCCACCAGGACAATAGCCGGGCCAGAAGCGACGTTGAGGTAGTAGCTGGCGTACATCCCCAGCAAGCTAGCGCTGACGCCAAACAGGGATCCCAGCAGCATCACCTGCTGCAGGCGAGGCACCAACAGGTAGGCTGTTGCTGCCGGCGTGATGAGCATGGCCAGCACCAGCAGCACCCCCACCGCCTTCATGCTGGCCACCAAAGTTAGGGAGGTGAGCGCCATCAGCCCCCAGCCCAGTCCCTCGGTGGGCAGGCCGGCTGCCTTGGCTCCCAGGGGATCGAAACTGTAAAAAGTCAGCTCTTTAAAAAAGAGGGCCACCAATCCCAGCACCAGAGCGGTGATGCCCACCACCGTCAACACGTCGGCAGCACTTACCCCCAGCAGGTTGCCGAAGAGGAAGTGGTTGAGATCGATGCGGGCCCGCCGTTGGATCAGGGTGATCAACAGGATCCCCAAAGCAAAGAAAGCAGAAAAGACGATCCCCATGGCCGCATCGGGCTTGAGGGGAGTGGCGGAGCGGATCCACTGGATGAGCAGAGCGCTCAGCAACCCCGCCACGAAGGCGCCGACAAAAAGGTTTAGGCCCAGCATGTAGGCAATGGCCAGGCCCGGCAGCAGCGAATGGCTGAGGGCATCTCCCAGCAGGGCCAAGCTTTGCACCAGCAGATAGCTGCCCACCACGGCGCAGAGCATGCCGATGGCCACGGCCACCAACAGGGCCCGCTGCATGAAGGCAAAGCGCAAGGGATCCGCCAGGGTGTGCCAGAGCCCTTCCATACCACCTGATACATTTACGCTGAACACTGCTGAACATCACTGTTCAACTATGCAGCGATAGCATTCTGTTTGTTTCCAAACAGAATGGCGGTATCCCGCAAAGCTTTGAGTAGAATACCCAAAGCGCAGTTTCCGTGTCGTCTTACTACCAATTTTCTGCTTTGCTTTGGCTACCATGTTGGCAGACTCGAAAGTAAACAGAAAGATCAACTGGTAGTAATCCGTACTGAACATATTATACATTATTTTCAGTATAGTTGAGCTTATTATTGACTAGAGTCATGCTCTCACCCCCTAGGCAGCCGAGTCCAAGGGCAGGATACGGCCATAGGCCCGCTGCAACACCTGCGGCTGCAACACCTGCTGCGGGGATCCCTGGGCAATCAGCACGCGGTTGAGGAGCAGCACCTCGTCAAAGTAGGCCAGCGCCTGCCCCAGGTCGTGGTGCACCACCATCACGATATGGCCGGCGTCGGCCAGCTCCCGCAACACCTGAAACACAATGGCCTCGCTGGGCTGGTCGATCCCGGCCAGCGGCTCGTCCAGGGCGTAGATCTCCGCTTCCTGCGCTAGAGCCCGCGCCAAAAACACCCGCTGCTGCTGTCCCCCTGATAGCCGACCAATGGGCCGCTCCCGATAGGCTCCCATCCCCACCCGCTCCAGGGCTTGCGCGGCCCGCTCCCGACCTTCTGGCCCGATGCGGCGCAACCAGCCGGCAGCTCTTACCTGTCCCATCAGCACCACATCCCACACCGTGGCCGGAAAGCTCCAGTCGATGGCCGACCGCTGCGGCACATAGGCCACTTGCTCCCCCCGCAGCACCTGGCCGCCGTAGCGCACCTCGCCCCCCTCTTTGGGCACCAACCCCAACAGCGCCTTGAGCAATGTACTCTTGCCGGCCCCGTTGGGCCCCAGGATGCCCGTGATGCGCCCCGGCCGGATCTCGGCGCCGATCCTCTCCAACGCCAGCAACTTGCCGTAGCGCACCGTCAGATCCCGCACCACCAGGGAGGCCGGACGAAGCGGGAGAGAAACCGCTGGTTTTTTCATTTTCCTTTCATTTTCATCAAGACCAGTGTAACCTAGGGGGGTACATGAATCATGAAACGATTATGAAAATGAAAGCTTTGTTTTTTGCTGGGCGCCGCTTGGCGGTGGGATTTGGCCTGGTGATCGGGGGTTGGCTGTCCCTGGCTGGCTTGGCTGTGGCGCGTCCCCGCGTCGTGGTCACCACCACCTTGATTGCCGATTGGGTAGGGCAGGTGGGGCAGGATCGCATCCAGCTCAGCAGCCTGCTGCAGCCGGGCGTGGATCCCCACGTCTATGAGCCGACGCCGGCCGATGCCGCGGCCCTGGAGCAAGCGGATCTGGTGTTTTACAACGGCTACAACCTGGAGCCGGGGTTAATTCGTCTTATCGAGGCCACGGCCCAAGGAGCGCGGCGGGTTGCCCTGGCCGAGATCCTTGAGCCCATCGTCGCCGATGAAGACGGGATCCCGACGCCGGATCCCCACGTGTGGGGCAATGTGGAAAACGTCATCCTCATGGTGGAGCACATTGCCCAGGAGCTGACGGAGCAAGTCCCCAACGAAGCCGCTTTTTTCCAGGCCAATGCCGCCGCCTATCGGGCGGAGCTGGAGGAGCTCCACACCTGGATCGGGGAACAGATTCAGACCATTCCCCCCGCCAACCGGGTTCTGGTGACCACCCACGATGCCTTTGCCTACTACACCCAAGCCTACGGCCTGAAGATGGGGGGATCCCTCCTGGGGATCAGCACCGAGGAACAGCCCAGCGCCCAGACGGTGGCCCAGTTGGTGGAGGAGATCCGCGCCCTGGGGGTGCCGGCGGTCTTTGCCGAGACCACCCTTAACCCCGCTCTCATCCAGACGGTGGCCGCCGAAGCCGGGGTGCAGGTAGCCGAACAGGAACTGTACTCGGACTCTTTGGGGGAAGCAGGCAGCGGCGCCGAAACCTACGTCGCCATGATGCGCCTCAACACCTGCACCATCGTGGCGGCCTTGGGCGGATCCCCTGACTGTCCTTGAGGGGCAGCATCGAGACGGTGGGGCTGAGTTTTGTATGATAGGGGCTCAGACCCTCGTTATCTCACCGCGTCCATGCCTGCTGCCATCCGTCGCCCGCCTCGTTCCCTCTACTGTGGCCAAGTGCGCCCGGCCCACATCGGCCAGACCGTCACCCTCTACGGCTGGATCGACCGCCGCCGCGACCACGGCGGTGTGATCTTCTTGGATCTGCGGGATCGCTCCGGCATCGTGCAACTGGTGGCCGATCCCCAGAAAACCCCCCTCTCCTACGAGCTGGCGGGGCAGGTGCGCAGCGAATATGTGGTGCGGGTAACGGGAACGGTTCACCAAAGACCTAGTGACTCCTTTAATCCCCGCCTGGCCACCGGCGAGGTGGAGGTCTACGCGGAAGAGTTGGAAATTCTCAGCCGGGTGGGCAAGCAGCTTCCCTTCAGCGTCTCGGGGGAGGAAGGGGAAGAGGTGCGGGAGGAGATCCGCCTGCGCTACCGCTACTTGGACTTGAGGCGAGAGCGCCTGTCCCGCAACCTGCAGCTGCGTCACCAGGTCATCAAGGCCATCCGCCGCTTCCTGGAGGACGAAGAAGGCTTTATCGAGGTGGAGACCCCCATCCTCACCCGCTCTACCCCCGAAGGTGCCAGAGATTACCTGGTGCCGAGCCGCGTCAACCCCGGGGAGTGGTTTGCCCTGCCGCAGTCGCCCCAGCTTTTTAAGCAGTTGCTGATGGTGGCCGGCGTGGATCGCTACTACCAAATTGCCCGCTGCTTTCGGGATGAGGATCTGCGGGCGGATCGCCAGCCGGAGTTTACCCAGCTGGACATGGAGATGAGCTTTATGGATCAGGAGGCGATCCTGGAACTCAACGAGCGGCTCCTCTGCCATATCTTCAAAACCGTCAAAGGCATCGACCTGCCCCGCCCTTTCCCGCGGCTGAGCTATGCCGAGGCCATGGCCCGCTACGGCTCCGACAAGCCCGACACCCGCTTTGGGCTGGAATTGGTGGATGTTTCGCCGCTGTTTCAGGGATCCGGCTTTAAGGTCTTCGCCAAGGCCTTGCAAGAGGGCGGTGTGATCAAAGTTCTGCCGGTGCCGGGCGGCGACGAAAAGATCTCCAACACCCGCATCAAGCCGGGCGGGGATCTGTTCAAGCTGGTCACCCAGTACGGGGCGGGTGGCCTGGCCTTCATCCGGGTGCGGCCCGGCAGCCTCGACACCATCGGCGCCCTCAAAGAAAGCCTCAGCCCCGAGCAGGAACAGCAGTTGCTGCAGCTTACCAACGCCAAGCCGGGGGATCTGCTGCTGTTTGGAGCAGGGCCGGCTGCCGTGGTCAACGAGTCGCTGGGCCGCCTGCGGCTGCACCTGGGCCAGGAGCTGGGCTTGATCCCGGAGAACGCCTTGAATCTCCTCTGGATCACCGATTTTCCCCTGTTTGAATTCAATGCCGAGGAAAACCGCCTGGAAGCCCTGCACCACCCCTTTACCGCCCCCCACCCCGACGACTTGGCCGACCTGAAAACGGCGCGGGCCCAGGCCTACGACCTGGTCTGGAACGGCGTGGAAGTGGGCGGGGGATCCCTGCGCATCTACCAGCGCGAGATCCAGGAGCAGGTTTTCCAGACCATTGGCCTTACCCCTGAGCAGGCGCGGGACAAGTTTGGCTTTTTGCTGGAAGCCTTCGAGTACGGCACCCCGCCCCACGGCGGCATCGCCTATGGCCTAGACCGGCTGGTGATGCTCTTGGCGGGGGAAGATTCCATCCGCGATGTCATCGCCTTTCCCAAAACCCAGCAGGCCAGGTGTTTGCTCACCGGTGCCCCTTCCGGCGTCGAGGCCAAGCAGCTCAAAGAACTGCACGTGGCCTCCACCTATCAGCCCGGCTGAACAGGATCCCCTGTTCCGGACTGTGGAAGGATAGAGAAGAACCTACCCCACCTTTCCGTATGCTAGACCTGACCGGAAAAAAAGCCTTGGTAACCGGCATTGCCAACGAGCGCTCCATCGCCTGGGGCATTGCCCAGCAACTGCACAAAGCGGGGGCGACGTTGGGGGTTACCTATCTGCCGGACGAGCGGGATCGCTTCAAGACCAAAGTCCAGCAGCTCACCGAGCCCCTGCAGCCGGATTTTCTCCTCCCTTGCGACGTGCAAAGCGACCAGCAGATTGACGAGCTGTTTCAGGCAATAGCCCAGAAATGGGGTCAGGTCGATATCTTGGTTCACTGCCTGGCTTTCGTCAAAAAAGAAGAGCTGAGCGGCAACTTTAGCGATATCTCGCGGGAAGGGTTTGCCCTGGCCATGGATGTGAGCACCTACTCCCTGATTGCCCTCTGCCGGGCCGCCAAGCCTCTCTTGAGATCCGGCAGCAGCATCCTCACCCTCACCTATTTGGGGGGGGTGCGGGTGGTGCCCAACTACAACATGGCCGCTGTCACCAAAGCGGGCCTGGAAACCTGCGTTCGCTACCTGGCGGCCGAGCTGGGCCCCGCCGGGATCCGGGTGAATGCCATCTCCGCTGGACCCATTCGCACCTTGGCTTCTTCGGCCATTGCTGATTTCCATGCCATGCTGCACGCGGTCGAGGAGAAAGCTCCGCTGCGGCGCAATATCACCCAGCTCGAGGTGGGCAATGTGGCAGCTTTTCTGGCCAGCGACCTGGCCAGCGGCATTACCGGCCAGGTGATCTATGTGGATAGTGGATATAGCATCCTGGGTTTTTAGGCTCTTGGGGATCCCCCTGGCATGAATCGCTTCTCGCCTTTGCAGCGGCTGCTGCTCACCTGGATTTTGATCGTCATCAGCGGCTGGCTGGCCCTACAGGTGGGCCGGCTGTTTGGCCATCTGCTCACCACCATCCTGACGGCGGCGGTGCTGGCTTTTTTGCTCAACTATCCGGTGCAGGTGCTGCGGCGCTATCGGGTAAGCCGCGGTTTGGCAGTCACCCTGGTTTTTGCCCTGTCGGTGGTGCTGCTGGCCTTGGTGGGGATCGCTGTGGTGCCCATCCTGGCCAAGCAGGTGGTGCAGTTGGGGGCGCGGATCCCGGAGTGGGTGGATACCTTACAAAGCTGGCTGGATCAAATCAGCCTGTGGGCGGCAGAGCGCAACATCAACCTCGGCCAGACAGAGCTGGTGAACACCCTCCTCAACCGCCTGCAGGCCAGCGCCGAAAAAATTGCCGGCCAATCCCTGGACATCCTCCTGGGCACCTTCAATCAGGTGATCGATCTGGTGTTGGTGTTGGTGCTGGCCCTCTACATGCTGCTCTACGGGGGGCAGTTCTGGCAGGGGTTGCTCAGCCTCTTCCCCAAGCCCTGGGGACCGCGCATCGGCGAAGCCCTGGCTCTGAGTTTCCAGAACTTTCTCATCAGCCAGTTGGTGTTGGGGTTCATCATGGCCCTGATGCTGGTGCCAATTTTTGGGTTTTTGCGCGTGCCCTTCGGGCTTTTGTTTGGCCTGTTGATCGGCCTGCTGGAGGTGATCCCACTGGTGGGGGGCTTTATTGGCATCGGCGCGGCAGCGGTGCTGCTGGCCTTTCAGGATATCTGGCTCAGCCTCAAGGTGGTGCTGGTCTCCCTAATTGTGCAGCAGGTTAAGGATCGGGTCATCGCCCCCCGCCTGATGGGGGAACTGATCG
This sequence comes from Thermostichus sp. OS-CIW-20, assembly GCF_054061455.1. Classification (NCBI taxonomy): domain Bacteria; kingdom Bacillati; phylum Cyanobacteriota; class Cyanophyceae; order Thermostichales; family Thermostichaceae; genus Thermostichus; species Thermostichus sp. OS-CIW-20. The sequence goes on along the minus strand of NZ_JBSSEF010000004.1, from coordinate 128,177 downwards.
GCCTCAACCCGGTGTGGATCTTGATCGCCCTGTTGGTGGGGGCGCAACTGGGGGGCATCCTGGGCGTCATCGTCGCGATTCCCCTAACCAGTGTGGTGAAAAGCCTCTACGAGATCGCGCGTTCCGCCGACTTGGCCGCCGAAGAGGGCTTGGACTCGACCACGAGAGTGACCTCTCTGGGCGAAAGTCGCAGAGAAACTCGCCGGGATCCCACCTTGCCCAAACCGGAGACCCAACAGATTTAGCGTGCTGACGTTCCAAGCGGAGCCGAACCCGAATCCGTATCTCCCCTCTCCCTTTGGGAGAGGGGCCGGGGGTGAGGGCCTCAGCGAATTTTTCCCTCGATAAAAGGCACCTCCAGCACCTTTTCGTGGTGGATGGGGCCATGGCCAAAATAGCCCCCTTCCCCGAACAATTCGCCGTGGTCGGCGGTAACGGTGATGTAGGTGTTTTTGGGAACCAGATCGAACAATTGTTCAAAAACCCCATCTAGGTAGCGCACCGCCTCGATCTGCCGCTGGCGCAGCTCCTCCAACTGGGCGGCGCTGAAAAAGGGGATCCCGGCCTCTTCCCCTTCATCCAGGCGCTTTAACACGCCATTCACCCCAGAGATGCGGGGCCACAGGCTGGGATCCTCATCGGGCAGGGCGTAGGGATAGTGAGTTTCGCCCACATTCAACAGGTAAAAGCTGGGGCGATCCGGATCAAAGCGCAACTGCTCCACCATGGCTGCCATGTCGTTGTGGCGCGGCATGAGGCGGTAGGAATCGAAGTCGCGGTTGAGCAGGGTGCTGGGGTTGAGCACCGGCAGGGAGACCATGGCGTGGGTGGTGTAGCCCAGTTGGTGCTTCAGTAGCGTCGGCAAATAGAGGTGGGGCAGCAGATGCTTGAACTCGATCGGCTGCCGGGTACCGAGGCGCTCGTTGTAGCGCAAATATTCCTGCTTGTAGTGTTCAGACGCGAAAACCTGGGTGGGGCTGGTGTGGGGCAGCAGGCCCATGAGCAGGTTGTAGTGGGCGGGAGCCGTCCAGGAAGCGTAGCTCCAGCGCTTTTCCAGGGATCCCAGCTTGAGCAGATGCTTGGGGTTGGCGGCCAGCAGGCTGTCGAAACGGCAACTGTCGAGAACGATCAGCAGATAGTTATTCTGTCCCTGGGGTTCCGGTCGAGGGTCGGACTCAGACGAGGGAGCCGCAGAAGATCGCCACCAGTTCAAGAGTCCCATTCCTCTTCCTCCTGGGCAGAATAGGGCCGTCGGACGATCCGCCAGTTGGGGGCTGTGGCCGCGTCGTCTTCCTCCTCAAGTTCTTCCTCAGGATTGGCAGATTTAGGAGCCGGGTCGCGAATGCGTTCCGGCGGGATATTGGAGTAGGAATAGCGGCCTGCCTGGGGATCCGGCAGATCCTGAGGCAAATAGTGGTCGGGGGGAATCATCTGCGCTTCCAAAAAGCGCACTCGCTCGATGAGCTGGTTTAACTTGCGGATTGCCTGTCGCTGGAATACCCGGTCGTGCAGCCGCCAAGCGCCCACATACAGAAACCCCAAGCCCACTCCTACCCCATAGGCCGTCAAGAGCGTCAGCGACAAAGGAATCGCAGCGCCAGCTTGCCCGGCTACGACTACGGCTGCCGCAGATCCCCAGTTTTGGACAAGGAAAACGAGCAGGGTCAGTATCCACAGGCCCAGGAGTATGGAGCGGATATTCTGGAGCATGGCCGCCACCTTCCCTCTTCACCAGGCTACCACCACCCCTGCAAGGAGCGGCGGAGGAAACCCCGAGTCCTCAGCCACCTCCGATTGCGTTGGATCCCCAGCCCGGAGCCACTTGAGCCGCCCTGAGGATAAAGGCAGCCAGGTTGCGCAGCGCTTCATCATCCATCCAGGAGGGGGGCACGGGGCGGCAGCCATAGCTAACCTCGGTGCCATCGTAGCTGCGGGGATCCCGTTGGTACTCCACCAAGGCTTGAATGGTGTCGCGGGGTGGGGTGGCGCCGCGCAAGTCCTTGAGCGAAAGGGAAATGTTGGGGGCCGGTAGGGTAGAGCCACCCACGTGGCAGTTCAGACAGGCGGACTGAAAGCGATTTTTCCCGTCGGTAAGTTGCTCTGGAGTAAAGGTGAGCATGTGCCCTTCCGCATCCCAGGGCAGCTCTATCGGCTCAGTGGTTCGCAGATAGTGGCTCACGTAAGGATCAATGCGGCCTGCTGCTGGGCTAGCTAGCCCTAGCCATACCAGAAGCAGGATCCCGGCCCACCTCCAGCCACGGCCCGGGACCCGCCACCGCTTTGCCCCTTGAGTTTGCCCAGGCATCAGAGATAGGCCGAAAGGTCACTGTGGGATTCGCTCTTGGTGCCGCCCCAGCCGGGCACGGTCTTAGCCTGCACTAGGATGTAGCCGGCAATTAACTTCAGATCCTCATCGGTGAGGTTGCGCAGGCGAGGATACTCACTTAGAAGCTGGGTGTTGGGATGATATTCCACCAGGGACTCTACCCCGTCATAGGTGACCGGGTTCTTGATGTAGTCCACGATCGCCAACACATTATCGCGGGGAGGTGTTGCCCCCTCCAGATCCGAGAGCTTCAAGGTAACATCCGGATTGGGATAGGTCTGTCCACCCACATGACACTGGGCACAGGCCCTGTTGAATAACTGCTTTCCTCTGGCCAGTTGCGCTTCCGTGAAAGTGATGGACTCGGTTGGCGACAAGGCTACAGGAGGAATCTGCCTGGCCGCCAAGGCCGGCCCCCAGGCATACCCGGCCATCCCCAAAACCAAGATCAGGATCAGTAACCGACGACGCGCCGCCGCGAACGCTTTCTGAAGAGAAAAAAATTTGCTAAACATGGTTCTCCGTAGTTCGATCTTAGAAAAGGGGTCAGCTCTGCTCCAGCGACAAACCCGACAACAGGATCAAGAATAGACCATTGCGAGATCATTTGCAGATGGGATCCGGGATCCGTTTTGCAAGGCGTTCTCTTCGACCTTGGTGTTAAGTTTGATTGCGAATTCAGGGCCCCTTCAACGGTCGGGTTATTGCCCCCACCCTGCCGAGATCGGCAATGCGATACACAAAAGCAAACTCGGAGAAGGGATCTCTTTCCTCCTGGAGAGGACAGCAGAGGTTGGGACAGATAGGGTTGAGGAGTCCTCAAAGGCGGTTCAATTGCCAGGGATCCCCTGGCTGGGGCTATCCTGTAAGCATCTCTCCTGCGTGCGTTCTCTAAGTGGGTAGGCAATGCCTTGGGACCTGGGGCGGTTTTGGAACACGCTGACCTACTACGAAGCGCTGCCCTTTGCCGACCTATGGCGCTGGGTTCAGAATGGGTTCCAAGCAGCAGCGGTTGACTTCATGCCTCCTTCCCTGGCGACTTCAGCTCCTCTTCCCGTGATCTTCTTGGGCGATGGCCTACCAGTGGGGCTGGCGGAGGCGCTGCAACAGCAGGGGGCGGAAGTCCAGGAGAGAGGGGATGAGGTGACAGCCAGGGTCATCCTGGGTCTGGAGAACCGGGAGGAAGCTAAGGCCCACCTGGAGCGGCTGCGCCGCAGCGGCCAGACGGAACAGATGCTCTTTGACTTTCGCCGGCCTGACCCCCAGGTGAACCAGTTCTGGGGCATCCTAGACGATGTGGTGATGGGCGGGGTGAGCCAAAGCCAACTGCTCTGGGGCGAGGGCGAGCTGCTGTTTACGGGGCAGGTTTCCACGGCCAACTTCGGCGGCTTTGTTTCCACGCGCACCCGCAACTGGCAGCCTCCCTTGGATGTGTCGGGGTTTGCCGGCCTGGAGCTGCGGCTGCGGGGGGATGGGCAGCGCTACAAGGTTCTGCTGCGGGATCAAGGGGGTTGGGACAGCCCGGCCTACGGCTATGCCTTCGACACCACCCCAGGGGAAGAGCAGACCGTCCAGGTGCCTTTTGCCGAGATGGTGCCTACCTTTCGCGCCCGCCGGGTTGCTGCTCCCCCTTTGAATACCCGCCAGATCTATTCCCTGCAACTGATGCTGAGCAAGTTTGAGGCGGACGGCAGCCCCAACCCCCGCTTTCGGCCTGGGCCCTTCCAACTGGGCCTGCGCTGGATCGGGCTCTACCGCCGCGATCCGCTGCCGCAACTGATGGGGGTGGCGCGGGGATCCCTAACTCCCGATTGGGTGGCGGCCTTGCGGGAGAGCTCCAGCCGCTGGTGTGGGGTGGAGATTCCTGCAGAGATCGAGGGATCTGCTCTGGCAGCCCAGTTGCTGCGGCTATTGCACTCGCCCGAGAGTGTGGGCCGGGTGGTGCCTCTAGAAGCTGTCCATGGCTAAGCTTCTGGGCCGCCTCAAGGGATCCCTGGGGCTTTTGGCCGGCCTATGGCTGTGGGCGGGCCAGGGGATCCCTTACCTGTTTGACTGGGACGAGCTCATTTACGCCAGCTTGGCGCGGCAGATGCTGGCCAGCGGCGATCCCCTGGCTTTGCAAATTAACGGCGAGCCTTTTTTCGAAAAGCCCCCCCTCTTTTTTTGGCTGCAGGCCCTGGCGATGGCGGCCCTGGGGGTCAACGAAGGGGCGGCGCGGCTGCCCAATGCCTGGGTTGGCGGGATCACCGTAGCCCTTTTGGTGGCGTGGGGAGGGCGGCTGCGCGGGGCGGGGTTTGGCTGCCTCTGGGGGATCCTGCTCCTGACGGGCTACCTGCCCCTGTTTTTCTACAAAACCGGCCTCATCGACCCGCTGCTGAATTTGGGTATGGGCGTGGGGCTGGGATCCCTTTGGGCTGCTGAGGAGGCGCGTCGGGCCGGGCGCTCCGGTCAGGGGTGGAGAGCTCTGGGCGCGCTGGCTTTGGGCCTGGCGGTGTTGGCCAAGGGGCCGGTGGGGCTGGTGTTGCCGCTAGCCATCTGGATCCTCTACAAGCTCTGGCAGCGGGATCCGCCAATGGGGTGGGGGGAGATGGTGATCTTTTTGGGCCTGGCGGCGGCTGTTCCCCTGGCCTGGCTGGTGCTGGAAGTGACAGCGCGGGGGCTGCAGTGGCTGGCGGCGTTTTGGCACTACCAGTGGGGTCTGGTGAGTACCCCCAGCGGCCATCCGGGCCCGGTCTACCTGCATCTTTTGGCCTTTGCCTGGGGGTGCTTTCCCTGGGGGGCTTTGGCCCTGGCCGGGATCCTGGAGAGGATCCCCAGGAGTATTGACTCGGCGGCTGCGGATTTAACTCAGCGGGCAGAACGCCTGCTCTTGGTGGCCTTTGGGGTGGTGCTGGCCCTGTTTTCGCTCCTGGTGCAAACCAAGTTGATCCACTACACCTCGCTGCTTTACCCCATCGGCGCCTACTTTGCCGCCCTGCGCCTGCAAGGCCTGGTTGCCGAGAAAAGGGGGCCCAGCTTTGGGGAAACTGCCTGGATCCTGCTCAGCGGCCTGGGTTGGCTGGCCCTGTGGCTGCTATTGCCGTGGCTGGGATCCCAGGATCCGGCTTTGCGGGCCCAAGTGGGGGCCGCCTTGGGGATCCCCGACAGCCTAACCGGCCGTTTGGCCCTGGGATACCTACAGGCCGAGGTGGAATGGCCCTTCTTCACCTATGGCCCTGCTTTGCTCCTGGTGCTGGGGGGACTGGCCTGGATCAGGGCGCGGCAGAGCGTTCGGGGATGGGCCATCTTGCTCTTGGCCACTGGACTCAGCGCCCAGTTGGCCTGGAGCTGCATCTTCCCAAGGGTGTTGCAGCATACCCAGGGGGGATCCGTCTACTTTTTCCGCCAGTTTGCCGGCCCAGAACCGGCTCTTTTGGGAAGGGTTGGCCTCTACGGGCTCCGCTCGTTTGTACCCTATTTTTATGGTCCGCTGCGGGTGCCCTATGCCGCCAAGCTGGAGGAGCTGGCTGCCTGGCAAGCCCAAGGCCAGGTGCCCGACTATCTGGTGACCTGGGATCCCTTTGTAGCTGAGCTAACGGAGCCAGGGATCCCAGCGGCAGCTTGGCAGGCCGTGGAGCGCCGCAGCCCCTTTTGGCTGTTGAAGAAAACCTAGGGAAGATATGGGCCAGTACGTGTTGCGGATCAGCGACCTTCCCCTTCAGGATCGCCCGCGCGAGCGGCTGCTCAGCCAAGGGGCCAAAAGCCTCTCCCACGCCGAGCTGCTGGCCATTTTGCTCAATACCGGCCAGGGGCCGGGCAAGCTCTCGGCTGTGGGCCTGGCCCAGTTGCTCTTGAAAACATTGGAAGCCCAAGGGGATCCCCTGGCCCAACTGCGCCAGGTGGAAGCCGGAGAGCTGCTGCAAATTGAGGGCATTGGCCCAGCCAAAGCAGCAACAGTGTTGGCCGCCATCGAGCTGGGGCGGCGGATCTTTTTGGCCCGACCCCCCGAGCGGACGGTGATTGAATCGCCGGAACAGGCGGCCATGGCCCTAAGCGGCGACCTGATGTGGGAGCCCCAGGAGCATTTTGCCGTCCTGCACCTGGACATCAAACACCGCCTCATCGGCCAGCAGATCGTAACCCGGGGAACCGCCACGGAAACCCTCACCCACCCGCGGGAAACCTTCCGCAGCGCCATTAGGCAAGGGGCCAGCCGCATCCTGGTGGCCCACAACCACCCCTCCGGCAGCTTGGATCCCAGCCCGGAAGATCTTGCTCTCACCCGGCAACTCTTGCAGGCGGGGCAACTGCTGCAGATCCCGGTTTTGGATCACCTCATCCTCGGCGGCGGGCAGTTCCTCAGCCTGCGCCAACACACCCGCCTGTGGGAGGAATTTCCCCAGCCCGAGTAGTTCCAAGCGCTCCGCGCCGCTAACGCGACCACCCCCGCCCCCCTACATCCCCCCGCAGGCGGGGGGACAAGAGGGGGGCCGGGGCTAGGGATCCGGCAGCACCTCAAAGCGCATGCCCACCCTGAGTTGGCCGCCGTTGACCAGATCCCAGGCCGACTGTTCCTTCCTGCCGGGCAGTTGGGCCCGCCGGATGAGGAGGGATCCCTCCCCTGTGGCCACATACACCCCTTCTCCCCTGGCCAGTCCCACCACTTCTCCGGGGCTGCCCGGGGGAAGCTCGGCAGGTGGCGGGTGCAACTGGGGAGCGGCGGAGCGGACAATCTTAATCCGCTGCCCCTGCAAGCCGGTAAAACAGTCCGGGGAAAAGGCGCGGATTTGGTTGTGCAAGGCCTGGGCCGGGCGCTGCCAGTCGAGCTGGAAGTCCTGTTTTTTAAGCAGGGGGGCATAGGTTGCCCGCGAGTCATCCTGGGGAATGGGGGTCAGCTCTCCTTTTTCCAGTTTCACCAGGGTTTCCACCAGCAGCTCTGCCCCCCGTTGGGCCAGTTGGGAGGCCAGCTCCAAGCCGGTCTGCTCCGGCTCGATGGGCAGCTTGGCCTGCAGCAAGATGGCCCCCGTATCCATGCCTTCGTCCATGAGCATGGTGGTGACGCCGGTCTCGGTCTCGCCGTTGGCAATGGCCCACTGGATGGGGGCGGCGCCGCGATAGGCCGGCAGGAGGGAAGCGTGGACATTGATGCAGCCCAGCTTGGGCATCTGCAGCACCGCCGGCGGCAAGATCTGGCCGTAGGCCACCACCACAAACACATCGGCAGCCAGCGCCTCTAGCGCCGCCAGCACCTCTGGATCCCGCCGCAGCCGGCCAGGCTGCCACACCGGGATCCCGTGGGCTTGGGCGAGGATCTTGGTGGGCGGAGGAAGCACCTTCTGTCCTCGCCCCTGCGGCCGATCCGGCTGGCAGACCAATCCCACCACTTCAAAGGGAGACTGCGGCTGCAACAAGATCTGCAGCGAGGGCAGAGCAAACTCCGGCGTGCCAAAGAAAACAACCCGCATGGCCGACCCCCTGAGCCCTGCCCTTTAGTCTAGAGCGGCCGGGGAAGGTGGAGAGGGCTCGCCCTCGGCGGCGTCGGCTGCTGGAGAAGGAAAGGGAGAAAGCCTGGTCGGGGAAGCCTGCCAAAAGGCGGGCTGTTTGAGATCGAACTCTTGGCTCCAGGCCGGCAAGAAGGAGCCCAGCTTTTGCCCGGAAAGCCGCAGCCGCTGCACAAAGGTCCATTCCAGACGGGTCAAGGCCCGCCGCACAAAGTCCTTGGCCCAAGCCGGATCCGGAACTTCCGCTGCCTGCAAGTTCACCTGTAAGAGGCCCAGCTTGGGGTGCAGATGGACGCGGGCCTGGATCCCCTGCGGGCGCAGCAGGTAGTCGAGCACATACTGGATGGCTTCTCCATCCCCGCGTTGGGCGCGATACAAGGGGCTGTTGGGGTTGGGCGGCGGCTGGTAGCGCCACTCGCGGTGCCACTCCGGGATCCCTTCGTTGGGGGGAAAGCCAAACAGCTCCACCTGGCGCTGCCGGTAGCTCAACGCTATTTCCTCTAGGGTTGGCAAGAGGCCCTGCAGCAGCCGATCCGCATCCGGGAGGGGATCCCCTTCCAGGCGCAGCAACAGGCGGTGTCCGGAAAGACGCGCCTGCACCTGCAGATGTCCCAGCCCCTGGGATCCCAGGGCTGCTTGCAAGCGAGCCACGATCTCCGGGAGAGCCGCCTGGACCTCCACAGAATGGTCAGACATCGGCAGGGATCCGCAACAAGACCAGATCCAACCTAGCCCAAGTTCGGCAAGGGCTTGGAGGGGTTGCCAGCCGGGGCTAGATTCCCAGGATTAAGCGGGCAACGGAGAAGTAGATCAACACCCCTAGCACATCCACAATCGTGGTGATGAAGGGGGTAGCCATCAAAGCGGGATCGAAGCCGAAGGAGCGGAACAAAAAGGGCAGCCCCGCCCCCGACACCGAAGAGAGAACAGAAATCCCAAATAGGCTCAGCCCGACGCTGATCGCCACCAAGAGATCCCGCTGCAGGGCATAGGCCCAGCCGATGGTGATCAAGCTGAGCATGATCCCCAGCATGGCTCCCACCGCCGCTTCCCGGGCCAGCACCCCAAACCCGTCCTTGAGGCGCACCGTCGCCGTGCTCAGGCCGCGAATCACCACCGTCGAAGACTGGGAGCCGACGTTGCCGCCGCTATCCACCAACAGGGGGATAAAAGCCGCCAGGGCAATCACCTGGCTTAAGACTTCTTCCTGACCGGCAATAATCGTGCTGGTAAAGGTGTTGGTAAACAGCAAAATCAGCAGCCACACCACCCGCTTGCGGGCCGCCTGCCAAAAGCTGAGGTCGAAATAGTCCTCTTCTCCAGACTGCAACCCCCCCAAGGAGTAGATGTCTTCGGTGGCCTCTTGCTCCAGGATGTCCAGTACATCATCTACCGTAACGATCCCCACCAGTCGCCGCTCGGCATCCACCACCGGCACCGCCAACAGGTCGTACCGCTGGATGACCCGCGCCACTTCTTCTTGGTCGGTGTGGGTGCTGACAAACACCACCTCCCGGTTCATCACCTCCTCCAGCCGCTGGGCCGGGTCGGCCATCACCAACTCCCGCAAGGACAGGGTTCCCGTCAGGTGTCGCTCTTGGTCGGTGACGTAGAGGTAGTAGATGGTCTCGGTTTCGCGGGCCAAGAGGCGCACCCGCTCCAGCGCCTCGGCTGCGGTCAGGTTCTCTCGCAGGGAAATGTATTCCGGAGTCATGATCCGCCCCGCGGTGTTGGGGGCATAGCCCAGCAGCAAGGCTGTGGCTTCCCGCTCTTCGGGGCTGAGCTGCGGCAGCAGTTCGGCAACCACCTTGGCCGGCAGTTCGTCGAAGAGGCGGGCCCGGTCGTCCGGCGACATCTTGTCCAGGATGTCCTGGATCTCTTGGCTTCTGAACTCGCGCAGCAGCGTCTGTTGCAGCTCTATGTCCAGGTGTTCGTAAACGCGGATAGCCAGATCCTTGGGCAGCAAGCGAAAGGCCAGAGCCTGCTGCGCCTCCGGCAACTCCCCAATGACCTCGGCAATGTCCACCGGCTGCACCGGCAGCAGGAGAGATTTGGCCTGTTCCAAGTTGTTTTCCTTTAAGGCCAAGCTGAGCTGGCCGCGCAAGAGCTCACAAGATTGCTCGCGGCTCAACTCAGGACTGGGGGCGGGTGGGATCAGCGGGGCGGAATTCAACGGCCTTGCTCCCTGCAACTCTAGCTGTAACCAAAGGTCGGGCGGCGCAAGCCCCGGACTTTAGCCCTGGGGATAAGCCGCCTTATCTCGACTTTATGATGATGTCACGAGCGCCTGCGGATTTCGATCCACGGTATTGGTTCGAGCAATATCCGACGCAAGTATCTCGGCTTGGCCCAGTAGTTGGGGTTATGGCGTCCTCCCCAACCCCCCGTCTACGGGGGGCCCTGGAGAGAACGTCAATAATGCCAGCAAGGCTGAGCCCCTATTTCGCTGGCCACAGCTCGGCTAGAGCCCATAAAAGTCGGGGCCGGATCCCTCGTAGCTGGGGTTAACCCGCAGGTTTAAGTGGGGGCAGACGATCTCGCAGGTGCGGCACTGGATGCAGTTTTCCAGCGACATGGCGTGGGAGCGGATGCCGTTTTGCTCGCGGATGTGGTGGACTTCCGCGGTGCAATCGGCCACGCAGGGGGTGGGGCGGTTGAGCTTGTCGTAGGTGGCAATGCACTGGCGGCAGATCTCGGCGCTGAACTCGAGGATGTGCCGGTTGCCTTCGGGGTAGCGGGGATCCGCAAAAAAGACGGCATCGGATCGCGAGAAATAGCCCGCTCGCGTGGTCAATGTTTCGGGATCCAGACCTGGGGGAGCCACAAAGTCCGCTTGGATGGCGGCATGGGGGGCGACATAGCCTTGGGGGGGCGGCTCGCCGGCGCTGACCCGTCCCGTCAGCAGGGTATAGGCACGCAGGAGTTCCCTGCCGCGACGCACGGGATCCTGCAGGCCCCAGCGCAGGGATCCCAGCCAAGGGTGGCCGGCATCAACGCTGCGGCAGATCTGGGGCAGGTACGCTTCCAGCAGATGGGGGTTTTCCAAAAAGGCTTCCCGGAAGTAGCGGCTACGGTAGAGATCTTGGCCAACGGAGCTCTCCATCACCGCCTTTTGGTAGGCCTCTTGGATCCGCAGATCTCCTTTCAAGAAGCCGTCGTGAATGAGGCCCGCTGCTAGGTAACCGGTCTCCATGGCGTTGTTGATCCCGGCCAGGCTGCCCACATCCAGCACCCCCAGGGCATCGCCCAAAAGCAAAGCCCCTTCGACGCCAAAGCGGCTGGGCAAGCTGTAGTAGCCCCCTTCGGGAATGACAGCCGCCCCGTACTTGAGCAACTTGCCGCCAGCAATCAGGGACTGGATCCAGGGGTGGGCTTTGAACTCCTGCAGGCGCTGCTGCGGGTTGAGGTTGGGATTTTTGCTGTCGAGGCCAATGATGAGGCCCAGAGCCAGGCGGTTATCTTTGAGACCATAGACAAAGCCGCCGCTGAAGCTGCCATCCAAAACCGGGTAGCCCAGGGTATGCCACACCTGCCCCTGCAGTGAGCCAGGAATCTGCCACAGCTCCTTGACCCCCACTGACCACAGTTGCGGGCGGGGGCGCAGGTGAAATCTTTCGATCAGGTCCTTAGAGATAAACCCCTTGTCGCCAAAACAAGTGAGCTCGGCAAAGACACAGTCTTCATAAACCTGGCCGGAGTCGCTCACCCGCACCCCAATGACTCGCTCCCCCTCATAGAGGATCTCATGGGCGGCAAAGCCAGGGAATACGTCCAGGGTGACGTTGGGGATCCCTTTAGCCTTTTCTTGTAGGGTTTCGGCTAGCCAGCGAATGACATGGCTGAGGGTGAGGATGAGCTGCCCCTGTTTGCGCAACCCCTTTGGGATCACTGCCTCTGGCAAGTCCCACCGTTCCTGGGATCCCAATATGCTCAGGTGGCTCACCTCCACCCGCCCCTCGTGGGGAAATCCTTGGCTCTCAAAATCCGGGAAAAGCCTGGCGATTACCTGGGGATTGCAGATGGCACCACTGATGATGTGCCCGCCGAATTGCCGGGCTTTTTCCAAAAGGGCGATGGAGAGCTTGAGCCCCGAGAGCTTGGCCAGATCCAAAAGGCGATGGGCCAGGATCAGGTTGGAGGAGCTCCCCCCCACCAAAAGCAGGTCGTAGCGGATGGCGTCACTCATGCAAAATTCCCCACCCAGTGGCTCTGGAGAGTCTGCCCGTATCCTAGAAAGGAAAAGTGGAAAGATCCCAAAACTTTAGACCTTCTCAAGGCTTTGGGCGTTCTCCCCGCGGGGGCCCACCCCCAGCCTCTTGCCTTGCTTGGGTAGGGATCCCTCCTTCCTGCAATTTTTCCAGCTAGCCGGATTCGAGCCTCTCTTGCCAGAGAAAAAGGGGCTGTCTTTGAGCTGGCTTGCGGTCTTACTGCTAGCTGGCAGAGCTTGGATTCTACGCTAAACAAGTTGTAGGCGGCAATGAAGGAACATCCTCTGTCCAAGTCTTTCTTGGCAACGCTGGTTGGAGCCTTCTTTGTTCTTTTAGGCTGCAGCGTTGTGCGGCACCACTTGTTTCAGTCGGGAGGGTATGATCTCGGTATTTTCGACCAAGCTGTTTATTTAATCAGCCGTGGCGAGGTTCCTTTTTCTACTATTCGCGGGATCCACATTCTTGGGGATCACGCAGCTTTTATCTTGTATCCTCTCAGTCTCTTGTATCGCATTGTTCCCTCTGTATATTGGCTGTTTGGCATCCAAGCTCTGGCACTAACGCTGGGAGCGCTGGCCGTTTACCATCTGGCGCTCCAGGCCGAGATTGATTCTGGCAGGGCGAGAACAATTGCCGCCGCCTATCTTCTCTACCCAGCCATCTTCAACGCCAACCTTTTTGATTTTCATCCAGAAGTGTTGGCCGTTCCCCTTTTTTTGGCCGCTATACTCTGTGTTCGCTCTGGCAAGCTGTGGGGGTTTTTGCTGTGCCTAGGCGGCATCCTCGGCTGTAAGGCGGCATTGTCTCTCAATGTCGCTGCCCTGGGAGTTTGGCTTTTGATCTGGGAAAGCCGGCGGATTGACAAGCGCTGGCAACGGCGCTGCCAAGTGGCCGGCTGGCTTGCCATAGCGGCAGGGTCGGCTTGGTTTGGCGTGGCTACTTTTTGGATTATTCCTCACTTCAGTGGCAGCGAGCCGGCAGCCGTTTCTCACTATAGCTATTTGGGCAGTTCTGTTCCTGAAATTATCCAAAACTTGGTTCTCAAGCCAACATTAGTCCTGGGCAAGGTCTTCTCTCTCGACACCCTATTCTATGGATTTTTGTTAGTCATCCCTGTGGCTTGGGGCCTCTCTTGGCGCCACTGGGATCCCTGGATCCCTGCCCTGCCAACTTTGGGGCTGAATATCCTTTCTAGCAATCCTGCTTATCGGGACCTGGTGCACCAGTACGCGCTGCCTGTTGTTCCTTTTCTATTTCTAGCTGTTATCGAAAACGGGAAGACGACCAACCCTCCCGCCTCTTCTGCGAAAGTAAACAAAACAGCCCTGATCTGGTCTTTGCTGGCTTTTTTGGCTTTGGCCAAGTATACCTTTTTCGGCTCCCTCTATCTCCAGTCTCTCGACACTTGGCAGGCCACTCGTGAGGCCCTTGCCCAGATCGCCACCTCAGGGGGCGTTCTCACCACCCATGAGATCAGCCCCCACCTCACCCATCGGCGGGTTATTTACTTTACCGACGAGAGCCGCTTTAAGGGATCCCCTCCCGACCAATGGGATCCCTTTGATTATGTCTTGCTCAACAGCCGCCATCCGGGGTGGCGCAGCAGCCCAGAGTTCTCCCAGACCCTGATTGCCGCTTTACAAAACGAAACCTCATTTCGACTTCTCTACCATCGCGATGGGGTGTATCTGTTCTCCAGGCTACGAGAAAGATCCTGACAGGCAGCCGCAGCAATGCCCTGCCTCATCGCAACAAATCGTTAAAAAAAAATTGTTACGTCGATCTAAAGAAATTCTCCAAATCGGCAAGGCTTAACCTGGGCTTGGTCTCTCCTTAACTTCGAGCCACTAGTTTTGTAGTGCCTATCCTTATGCGTGAAAACAGTCACGCGGGGAATAGATGTTTTTTGTAAAACATCTAGCTTCTAGAAGACCGACAAGACAAGAGAAGAGGAGAACCAAAGTGAATAGCAATCCGCATGGCCCCCGGCTCCGTCATGGGGACGAGCCTCTGTGCAATCATTCGCCCAACCCTACCTTCAGCAGCATTCTGGAAACCCGCCTGCAGCGGCGCCAAGTGCTGCAGGGCGGCATTGCGGCGGCAGTGGCCACCTTTTTCGGCCTGCCGGCGCTAAACGGCGCTTCCAAATCTGCCAAAGCGGCCAGCGGCAGCTCCTTGCTGGGCTTCAAGGCGATCCCCGTGAGTGCAGAAGACAAAGTGGTGGTGCCCGAAGGCTACACGGCTCGACCGCTGCTGGCCTGGGGTACCCCCATCACCGGCACCTACCCACAGTTCAAGCTGGAAAACACCGGCGCCGAGCAAGGGATGCAGGTGGGCAGCCACCACGACGGCATGCACTTCTTCCCCATTGATGGGAAGGATCCCTGGCAGGGCCGCTCTGATGAGGGCTTGTTGGTGTTCAACCACGAGTATGTGGAGCCGCGCTTCATGCACGCTGCCGCCAAGGGGCAAAAGTTTGACGACGAGGACTATCCGGTCAATCCCGACGGCAGCCGCGATCCCGATCAAGTACTCAAAGAGCTGAACGCCCACGGGGTGAGCATTGTCCACATCAAGCAGCAGGGGGACGGCAACTGGACTGTGGTGCGGGATCGCCTCAACCGCCGCATTACCGGCCTCACCCTCATGGAGATCCACGGGCCTGTGCGGGGATCTGACTTCGTCAAGACCAAGTTCAGCCCCGATGGCACGATGACGCGGGGCACCTTGAACAACTGCGCCCACGGCGTTACCCCCTGGAACACCTACCTCACCTGCGAAGAAAACTGGGCCGGCTACTTCACCAACACCAGCAAAGGGCCGGATCAAAAGCCCAACCTGCCCCGCGAGCACAAGCGCTACGGCGTGAGCACCGAGACCTCCCGCTACGGCTGGGAGCTGGCCAGCAACAAAGCCGACGAGTTCATCCGCTTCAACGCCACCCCCACGGGCGCCGATCCCACCCAGGACTACCGCAACGAGCCCAACACCTTCGGCTGGGTGGTGGAGATCGATCCCTTTGATCCCAGCAGCACGCCCAAGAAGCGCACGGCTCTGGGCCGCTTTGCCCACGAGGGCGTGGTGTTCCAGCCGCCGGTGGAAGGGCAGCCGATTGTGCTCTACATGGGGGACGATGCCCGCTTCGAGTACATCTACAAGTACGTCTCTGCCGAGCCCTACCGCAAGGAGACGGCAGGTGGCCACCTGTTGGATAAAGGCACCCTCTACGTGGCCAAGTTCAACGAAGACGGCACAGGGGAGTGGATCCCGCTGGTGTTTGGGCAAAACGGCCTCACGCCTGAGAATGGCTTCACCAGCCAGGCGGACGTGTTGGTGAACACCCGCACGGCGGCGGATTTCGTCGGCGCCACCAAGATGGATCGGCCCGAATGGGGAGCGGTGGATCCCAAGACCCGCATGGTCTACTTCACCCTGACCAACAACAGCCGCCGGGAACCAGACCAGGTGAACGCCGCCAACCCCCGTCCCAAGAACCAGTGGGGCCACATCATCCGCTGGAAAGAGATGGGCAGTCCCCAGTCCACCCGCTTCGAGTGGGACATCTTTGTCTTGGCCGGCCCCTCCGCCGACAGCCGTACCCTGTCAGGGCAGCCTCTCAACGCAGACAACATCTTCAATTCTCCCGATGGGCTGTGGTTCGATGCCAGCCGTCGCCTCTGGATCCAGACCGACACCAGCGAAAGCAATCTCAACCAAGGGGATTTTGCTCCTTTTGGCAATAACCAAATGTTGGCTGCCGATCCGGATACAGGGGAAATTCGCCGCTTCTTGACCGGGCCGATTGGACAGGAGATTACCGGTGTGGTTACCACTCCTGATCAGCGCACCATGTTCATCAACGTGCAGCACCCCGGCTCCACCACCAGTGACGAGGACTTTGCCGCCGGCAAGGTCGATTCCCGCTGGCCAGACTACGACCCCAATCTCTACCCCCGCTCGGCGGTGGTGGTGATCACCAAAAATGACGGCGGGATCATCGGCACTTAATCGGCGCTGAATCCTCATTATCAACCGCATCACGCAATCAGGCGGCAGGGATCCTTCATCTCTGCCGCTTTCTTGCACTTAACCCAGCAAGGCTGATCCCTGCAGGGTCAGGAATCTGGAGCTATCTCTCAAGTACCAATTCTCCCTCTGGGAGACGAGCTGGGGGTGAGGGAAATTAATCCCACAGGTTTAAATCCGTCACCGCCCCCAGGCTGCTGCTGGAGACCAGCTTGGCGTACTTGGCCAGAACACCCCGTTTGTAGCGAGGCTCAGGAGGAGACCAGCGGGCGCGGCGGCGGGCCAGCTCTTCCTCACTAACATGCAGGTGCAACAGGCGAGCGGGGGCATCGATGGTAATGAGATCCCCTTCCTCCACCAGGGCAATGGGGCCGCCTACGTAGGCCTCAGGGGCCACATGGCCCACCACCATGCCGTAGGTGCCGCCGGAGAAGCGGCCATCGGTAATCAGGCCCACGCTGTCCCCCAGGCCGGCGCCGATGATGGCCGAAGTGGGGGAGAGCATCTCCCGCATGCCGGGGCCGCCCTTGGGGCCCTCGTAGCGGATCACCACTACGTCCCCCGGTCGAATTTGGCCGGCGAGGATGGCCTGCAGGCAGGATTCTTCTGAGTTGAAGACTCGCGCCGGCCCCGCGATCTTGGGAGTCTTGACGCCGCTGATCTTGGCCACCGCCCCTTCGGGCGCGAGGTTGCCTTTGAGGATAGCGATGTGCCCTTGGGGGTAAAGGGGGCTGTGCCAGGGGCGGATGACCTCTTGGTCGGGGCTGGGCTCGTCGGGCACGTCCCGCAAAACCTCGGCAATCGTCTGGCCGGAGATGGTGAGGCAGTCGCCGTGCAGCAGGCCGTGGTTGAGCAAGATCTTCATTACTTGGGGGATCCCGCCGGCCCGGTGCAGATCGGTGGCAACAAACCGGCCTGAAGGCTTGAGGTCGCAGAGGACGGGCACGCGGGCGCGGATGGTCTCGAAGTCATCCAGCGTCAGGGGCACTTCTGCTGCGTGGGCAATGGCCAGGAAGTGGAGCACGGCGTTGGTGGATCCCCCTACCGCCATGATGACCGAGATGGCGTTCTCAATGCTCTGGCGGGTGATGATGTCCCGGGGTCGGATATTGGCTTGGATGGCCTCAGCCAAGACCTTGGCCGATTGGGCAGCGCTTTCGGCTTTCTCTTCGTCCTCTGCCGCCATCGTGGAAGAGTAGGGCAGGCTCATGCCCATGGCCTCAAAGGCGCTGGACATGGTGTTGGCCGTGTACATGCCGCCGCAGGATCCAGCACCGGGACAAGCATGGCGCTCGACTGCCAGCAGCTCGTCCTCGGAGATGCGGCCAGCGCTGTACTCCCCTACGGCTTCAAAGGCGCTGACGATGGTGAGGTCGCGGCCGTTGTAATGCCCCGGCTTGATGGTGCCGCCGTAGACGAAGATGGCGGGCACGTTGAGACGGGCCATGGCGATCATCGCCCCCGGCATGTTTTTGTCGCAGCCGCCGATGGCCAAGAGACCATCCATGCTCTGGCCGTTGACCACCGTCTCGATAGAATCGGCGATCACCTCCCGCGACACCAAGGAGTATTTCATCCCCTCCGTACCCATGGAAATGCCGTCGCTGATGGTGATGGTGCCGAAGACCTGAGGCATGCAGCCGGCGGCCCTGAGGGCAGCTTCGGCGCGCTCGGCCAGGGTTTGGATGCCGATGTTGCAGGGAGTGATGGTGCTGTGGGCGTTGGCAATGCCGACGATGGGCTTGCCGAAGTCCTCATCACGGAAGCCCACGGCCCTGAGCATGGCGCGGTTGGGAGAGCGCTGCACCCCCTGGGTGACCACTTGGCTGCGCAGCGGAAAAGGAGGGTTGGCCATCATAGGTAAAGAGCGGGACAATAAGCCCGCGCTGGGATCCAATTCAAAAAAAACAAGTAGAACCTATCCTACTCGGTTTTTCGCCAGGCAAGCCGAACGAGAACCCTGCCGGCAGGCCAAATCTAAAGCAACCCTGTAAGTTCTCGGCTCTCGCTGTCGGGATTGGCCAGCCTAGCTAGTAAGAATCCTGAGGAAGCCTGCGATTATGGTGGTCAGTTCTTCTCCGCCCGTAGTGCCCAGCAGCGCCGAGCGCGAGATGGCGCGGGATGTGCTTACCCTCTCCCGGCATGTGCTGCAGCAGTTTAGCGGCTTTACCCCTGAGGCCCAAGACTTCAGCGCCCTGATGAACCGCATTGCTCTGGCCGGCAAGATGATCGCCCGCCGCCTCAGCCAGGCAGGGCTGATCGAGGGGACGCTGGGGGTAACCGGCAGCGTCAATGTGCAGGGGGAAGAGCAGCAGCGGATGGACGACTACGCCAACCGGGCCTTCATCCGCGCTTTGGAGCAGACCGGCCTGGTGTGCCGGCTGGTATCAGAAGAGCTGAAAACGCCGGCCCGCCTGCCGGAAAACTGCTCCCTCAGCCGCTTGGCCCTGCTGATCGATCCCTTGGATGGATCCTCCAACATTGACGCCAACCTCAGCGTCGGCTCTATCTTCTCCGTTCTTCACCCCCTTGAGGATCGTCCGGAAGCAGACAACCAAGATCTCCTCCAGCCAGGCCGTCGCCAACTGGCCGCCGGCTACATCCTCTACGGCCCCAGCACGCAACTGGTCTATTCCGTCGGCAAGGGAGTACACAGTTTTACCCTGGATCCCAGCTTGGGCGAGTTCATCCTCTCCAAGAGCGACCTTCGCATTCCCGAACGCGGCTCCGTCTACAGCCTTAACGAGGGCTACTTCTGTCAGTGGAGCGAAGGGATCCAGAACTATGTCCGCTATGTCCACCGCCGCGATGGCTACACCGCCCGCTACAGCGGCGCTCTGGTGGCGGATTTTCACCGCATCCTGTTGCAGGGAGGAGTGTATCTCTACCCTGGCACCCGGCAAAAACCAGAGGGCAAGCTGCGGCTGATGTACGAGGCCAACCCGCTGGCGTTTTTGGCTGAGCAGGCGGGAGGCGTAGCCACCACCGGCACCGAGGCCATCCTGGACATCGTGCCCCAATCCCTGCACCAACGAGTGCCTTTGATTATCGGCAGCCGCAAGAATGTGGAAGAAGTGTTGCGCTGCCTGGAAGGGTCGTTGACCCCCTAGCCACCCTTCCCAACCCCGCCCACCCAAGCTGAGCCGACCCTATGGCAACCCTGACTGAAAACCCCTTGCGCGTTGGCCTCAACCAAGAGCGCATTCCGGATCCTTGTATTTTGGTGCAGTTTGGTGCTTCCGGAGATCTGGCCGCCCGCAAGCTGATCCCGGCCTACTACCGGCTATTCGTGCAGCGACGGCTGCCGCCGGAGTTTACCCTGGTGGGGGTGGCCCGGCGCGACTGGAGCCACGAGGTCTATCGGGACAAGATGCGGGCGGCCCTGGAAGAATTTGCCCCCCAAGATCTGGGGCCAGAAGCCCTCTGGCAGGACTTCGCCAGCCGCCTGTTCTATTGTCGCCTCGATATCGGAGAGGCCGAGGGCTACCTGCGTCTCAAGCAACTCCTCGGCCAACTGGATGAGGAGCGGGGCACCCGCGGCAACCGGGTGTTTTATCTGGCGGTGGCGCCGGACTTCTACGCCCAGGCCATCCAGCAGTTGGGGGCAGCGGGGATGTTGGCGGATCCAACCAGGACGCGGGTGGTGATTGAAAAGCCCTTCGGCCACGACCTCACCTCGGCCCAGGAGCTGAACCGCCTTGTGCAGCGCATCTGTCAGGAAGAGCAGGTTTACCGCATCGACCACTACCTGGGCAAAGAGACGGTGCAAAACCTGCTAGTCTTCCGCTTTGCCAACGCCATCTTTGAGCCTCTCTGGAACCGCAACTACATCGACCACGTGCAGATTACGGTGGCGGAAACGGTAGGGGTGGAGGATCGGGCCGGCTACTACGACGCTGCCGGCGCTCTGCGGGACATGGTGCAAAACCACCTGATGCAGATCTATTGCCTGACTGCCATGGAGCCGCCCGTCTCCTTGCGCAGCGACGGCGTGCGCAACGAAAAGACTAAGGTGCTGCAGGCCACCCGCCTGGCGGACACTCGCAATGTAGCTGCGGCAGCAGTGCGGGCCCAGTACGGCCCTGGTTGGATTGGCGGCAAGCCGGTGCCAGGCTATCGCCAAGAGCCCAATGTTAACCCCAACTCGCAAACCCCCACCTACGTTGCCCTGAAACTGGAATGCGACACCTGGCGGTGGCAGGGGGTGCCCTTTTACCTGCGCACCGGCAAGCGCCTAGCCAAGAAGGTCTCCGAGGTGGCCATCTACTTTAAGCAGGTGCCGCTATCTCTTTTTCCTTCGGCAGCGCGGGAGGTGAGCCCCAACATCCTGGTGCTGCGCATACAGCCCAACGAGGGCATCTCCTTGCGCTTTGAGGCCAAGATGCCGGGGCCGGAGATCCGCACCCGCTCGGTGGAAATGGATTTTCGCTACGGGACAGCCTTTGGGTCAACCACGCCAGATGCCTACGAGCGCCTACTGTTGGACTGCCTGCTGGGGGATCCCACCCTGTTCACCCGCGCTGACGAGGTGGAAGCCGCCTGGCGGGTGGTGACGCCGGTTTTATCGGCCTGGGAAGCCCAGCCCGGCGGCAATGGCAGCAGCGTTGCGCCGCCGCTGTACACCTACGAAGCCGGCACCTGGGGGCCGAAGGCCGCCGAAGACCTGCTGGCCCATTCGGGGCGGCGGTGGCGACGCCTCTAGTTTGTTTCAATCGCTGCCTTTACCCCCAGCCCCTCTTCCTCAGGGAGGGGGGAGTTGGAGGCCGCCGACACGTTCGCGACAGCGTTGGATAGCAATATGGTTGAAACCAGTCCTGGCAGGAAGGATCCCCGCTTGCTGCAGCTAACATGGGCATGGCCTGTTTTTGCGTGGGTGTCATGCCGCCACTGTTATTCCGGTTGTCTGTCCGGTTTTTGCTAACCTTGCCGCTGGGCCTCGCCATGGTGTTGGGGAGAGGGAAATGGGATCCTGCTCGAGCCCAGGTGTTGCTGCGTGTTCCCCTGCCCAATGGGGAGTTGATGCGGGCGCAGGGGCTACAACTGGCCACGGACGCGCTGCGGCTGGCCCAGTTTGGCCAGACGGAAGAGGCGCTGCGCCGCCTGCAACTGGCGGTGGCCATGGTGCCCACCTCTTCCGA
Source organism: Thermostichus sp. OS-CIW-20 (assembly GCF_054061455.1). Lineage (NCBI taxonomy): Bacteria > Bacillati > Cyanobacteriota > Cyanophyceae > Thermostichales > Thermostichaceae > Thermostichus > Thermostichus sp. OS-CIW-20. Next base: position 106,999 of record NZ_JBSSEF010000004.1, on the reverse strand, counting down.
GCTGCTCTACGTTTTGGGCAACGTCCACCTGGAGCTAGGAGACTATGGCCAAGCCATCCAAGCGCTGCAAAAGGCCCGCGCCCTGGCTCCCGACGACGCCGACATTCTCTACTCGCTGGGATCTGCTTACTTGCGGCAGGGCAGCTATTTTGCCGCCGCTGAAACCCTGGAACGGGCTGTTGCCTTGCAGCCAGATAGCCCCAACGCCCGCTTTCAACTGGGCAATGCCTACCTCATGCTCGACCAATGGGATCGCGCCCGGCAGGAGTATGAGAAAACCTTGGAGTTGGATCCCGCCTATTGGCCGGCCATGAACAACATCGGCCTGGTGGACTATGAACAAGGGGATCTGGAGGCGGCCATCGAGCGCTGGGAACGCACCATCGAGATGAACGACGCGGTGGCAGAGCCCTACCTAGCCCTGGCTACGGCCCTCTACGTTCGTGGCGAAACCGAACGGGCGGAAGAACTGGGGGCCAAGGCCATGCGCCTGGATCCCAGCTATGCCCGGCTAGAGGTGCTGCGGGAGAACCTGTGGCGGGAGAACCTGCTGCGGGATGTGCAAATCCTCCTGCGCACCCGTCCTGTTGCAGAGGCTCTGCAGCAAGCCGCCATCGAGCAGTTCAACCAGCAGATGGGCCTTGGGAAAGAGTAGGCTCAGGAGCTGCCCAGAATAGCTTGAGCCTGCGAGGCCCTCTGTCCCTGAAGGGCCTCGACCTTGGCCCGGATGCGCTCGGCAATGCCGACGCTGTTCAGGCCCAGTTCCGCCAGCGATTCTTCAGGAGTGGCGTGCTCCACCCACACATCCGGCACCCCCAGGCGCAACAGCGGCACTCGGATATCGGCATCCAGGAGAGCTTCCCCCACTGCCGAGCCAAACCCGCCCATGAGGCAGCCTTCTTCCACCGTCACCACCAGGCGGCTCTGTTGGGCCAGGGGCAGGATCAGCTCGGTATCCAGAGGCTTGGCAAAGCGGGCATTGACTACCGTCGTGGAGATGCCGTGTTCCTTGAGGATCTCCGCTGCCTGCAAACTGGGATGCACCATCGACCCATAGGCTAGGATCAGGACCTCGCCGCCGCTGCGCAGCACCTCTGCTTTGCCGATGGGAATGGGCTCCCACCCCTCTTCGGCCAGAGGCACCCCCACGCCAGCTCCGCGCGGGTAACGCATGGCGATGGGGCCCTTTGTGTACTGGATCCCGGTCACCACCATGCGCTGCAGCTCCGCCTCGTCTTTGGGGGCCATCAGCACCATCTCGGGAATGCAGCGCAGATAGGCAATGTCGTACATGCCCTGGTGGGTGGGGCCGTCCGCTCCCACCACCCCTGCCCGATCCAAGCAGAAAAAGACCGGCAGCTTTTGAATGCAGACATCGTGGATGATCTGGTCGTAGGCCCGCTGCAGGAAGGTGGAATAGATGGCCACCACCGGTCGCATCCCCTCGCAGGCCATGCCAGCAGCCAAAGTAACAGCGTGCTGCTCGGCAATCCCCACATCCACGAACTGATCCGGCAGTTTTTCTTTGAGCTTGTCTAGGCCGGTGCCGGTGTCCATAGCCGCCGTGATGCCAATGATGCGGGGATCCCGCTCCGCCAGTTTACAAAGAGTGTGGCCGAAGACCTTGCTATAGCTAGGGGGAGTGGGTTTGGTAGGAGGATAGGGTTTGCCGGTGGCTAGGTCGAAGCGGGATTGGGCGTGATAGCTTACCTGCTCAGCCTCTGCCGGTGGGTAGCCCTTGCCCTTGACCGTAGCCACGTGCACCAGCACCGGCCCAGAGATGCCGTGGGCCAGCTCAAAAGCATCCAACAATTCCGCCAGGTTGTGCCCGTCCACCGGCCCTACGTAGGTAAAGCCCAGCTCCTCAAAGATGATGCCGGCCTTGTTGTTCTGCACGGCAGTAACCAGCTTCACCGTCTCCTTGAGACGGTCGATTTCCGGGCTGAGGCTGGAGCCAACTAGAGGTAGGTTCTTTAGCTGCTCCTCCAGGCTGTCGGCCAAAAACTGCACCGGTGGGCTGAGGCGCAGGCGGTTTAAATAGCGCGGGATGGCCCCCACATTGGGGGAAATCGACATGCCGTTGTCGTTGAGAATCACCATCAAGTTGGTCTTGGGCAGGTGCCCGGCGTGGTTGATGGCTTCATAGGCCATGCCCCCAGTCAGGGCGCCATCCCCGATGATGGCCACCACCTTGAAGTTTTCTCCCCGCCGATCCCGAGCGATGGCCATGCCCAGGGCTGCCGAGATGCTGGTGGAGGCGTGCCCGGCCCCAAAGTGGTCGAAGCGGCTCTCACTCCGCTTGAGGTAGCCGGAAATCCCTCCTTTCTGGCGAATGGTATGGAAGTTGTGGTAGCGGCCAGTAAGCATTTTGTGGGCATAGGCTTGGTGGCCCACATCCCAAATCACCTTGTCGCGATCCAGGTCGAGGGTTTTGTAGAGCGCCAAGGTCAGCTCCACCACGCCCAGCCCCGGCCCCAGGTGACAGCCGACTGGAGAGTTGGCAGCCGTTTGCAAGTGCTTTTCGCGAATCTGGCGGGCTAGGCTGCGCAACTGGCTGAGGCTGAGGTTGCGGAGCTGGTTGGGGTGAGTGATCTCACTCAGGTGCATAGGGGACTTGTCCTTCCGGTGTAATCTCACTGTGACATACTCCCGCACTCATGCTGACGTATAGAGTGCGGGCTTCTCGCTTCGTCGGGGAGCTTCTGCAAGAACCCTCTGCGTTCGGCTTTGCCGTGCCGTTAGGGATGCAGACATGGAATGCCCTACCGCGTAGTTGCACCAGGTTCCGGCAACGCCGTTTTCTACAACTAGATCCATTTTATTGTTGCGAGTCTGCGACGGGGGTATCTGGCACTGACTGCCTCTCGACAGTACAGTGCGGGGCTGATCTACCCCCGAACCCCCTTCAGCTAAATCATTTTCTGGGCGGGTTTTGTTGCCATCCCCTGCGGAACTTCGGAAAACATCGGGATCCCCTGGTCCAAGGGCAGTGAGATCCTGAGAGGGAGCACCAAGGAGCTCATGCAGGGGTTAGCATCGCACAAGGCCCTCGGCTGCTCTGGACTTGAGGCCGACGGCCTGCTGTCGCGATCGGTTTCTGCCTTTTTGTGAACCATGAAAATTGCCGCCAACATCACTCAGCTCATCGGTCGTACCCCTCTTGTGCGGCTAAACCGGATCCCTCAATCCGAAGGGTGTCTGGCTGAGATCGTCGTGAAATTGGAGAGCTTTAACCCTGCCGCCTCGGTGAAAGATCGCATTGCCGTGAGCATGATCGAGGCTGCCGAACGAGCTGGCTTGATCACCCCCGGCAAGACCATCTTGGTGGAGCCCACCTCTGGCAATACCGGCATTGGCCTGGCCATGGCTGCTGCTGCCAAGGGTTACCGGCTGATCATCGTTATGCCTGAGAGCATGAGCCTGGAGCGGCGGCGGCTGCTGAAGGCTTACGGAGCAGAGGTGCACCTGGCCAGCAGCGCCGGCGGCATGGGGGAGGCCATCTGGAAGGCCGAAGAGATCGTGCGCCGCACCCCCAATGCCTATATGCTGGGCCAATTCACCAATCCGGCCAACCCTCAAATCCACGCCCGCACCACTGGCCCGGAGATCTGGGAGGATACCGATGGCCAGGTGGACATCTTGGTGGCGGGGGTGGGTACCGGCGGCACCATCACAGGGGCAGGCGGCTTCCTCAAAAGCCAAAAACCCTCCATTCGACTGGTGGCCGTCGAGCCCAAGGCCAGTGCTGTTTTAAGTGGAGGGCGGCCCGGTTTTCACCGCATCGAGGGCATCGGGGCGGGGTTTGTGCCGGAGGTGTTGCGGCGCGACCTGCTGGACGAGGTAATTGCGGTAGATGACGAGGAGAGCATGGTCTACAGCCGCCGCCTGGCCAAAGAAGAAGGGATCCTCTCCGGCATCTCCACCGGGGCAGCCCTGGCTGCCGCTATCCAGGTGGGGCGGCGACCGGAAAACGCCGGCAAGCTGATCGTGATGATCCAGCCCAGCTTTGGCGAGCGCTACCTGAGCACGCCCCTCTTCCGCAACCTGGAGCGGGAGGAGGCCGACGCCGGGATCCTGCAGGCCAACCCAACCTAGGCCAACAATTCCGACAATCCATCCGACGTTCAAAATTCGCCGGCCAGGGCTGCCACACAGCGCTCGCACAGCTCTGGGTGTTCGGCAAACTCGCCCACCCGGGTGGAATAGTTCCAGCAGCGCACGCATTTTTTCCCCTCCGCTGGCTGAACGGCAACCTGTAGATCCTCCTCTCCAGGGCCGGCCTTGACCAACTCGACTTGGGAAGTGATAAACAGGTAGCGCAGCTCGGCTGCCCGCTCCTCCAGCAGGGCATGTAGGTGGGGATCCGCCACCTTGAGGATGAGTTTGGCCTCGGTGGAAGCGCCGATGACCTTGTCGGTGCGGGCCTGCTCCAGGGCCTTGTTCACTTCCTGCCGCACCGCCCGCAGCTTTTCCCAGGTGGCGGCCAACTGGGGATCCCGCCACTGCTCCGGCAGCCGCATCCAGCCCCCTTCGAACACCGAGCGGGTGGGCTTGGGGTAGGGCAGGTAGCTCCAGATCTCTTCGGCTAGGTGGGAGAGCACGGGGGCAATGGCCTTGGCCAAGTTCTCCAGCACCAGCGACAGCACCGTCTGGCACTGCCGCCGCCGCAGGCTGCGGGCGTGGCTGATGTAGAGGCGATCCTTGCCGATATCCAAGTAGAAATTGGAGAGATCCACCACACAGAAGTTTTGAACCGCTTGGAAAAAGCGGTAGAACTGGTAGTTTTCAAACGATTCGGTGATCTCCGCTCCCACCTCCTGCAGGCGGTGCAAGATGTAGCGATCCAACTCCGTCAACGCTTCAAAAGGAACAGCATCCTGCGCCGGGTTGAAGTCGTAGAGGTTGCTCAGCAAAAAGCGGGCCGTGTTGCGGATCTTGCGGTAGACATCCGCCATCTGCCCCAGAATGGTCTTGCCTATCGGCACATCGCCGGAGTAGTCGACGCTGGAGACCCACAGCCGCAGCACATCGGCCCCGTAGGCGGGATCCGTCTGCGGATTGCTGCCGCCGTTGATGAGCAGCAGGGGATCGATGACGTTGCCCAGGGACTTGCTCATCTTCTGGCCCTTTTCGTCCAGCACAAAGCCGTGGGTGAGCACCGCCTTGTAAGGGGCCTGGCCGTTGACGGCCACGGAAGTCAGCAAGCTGGACTGGAACCAACCCCGGTGCTGGTCGGAACCCTCCAGGTAGAGATCCACGGGGTAGCCCAACCCGCGTGCCCGGGCCACCGCCGCCCAGGAGGAGCCGGAGTCAAACCAGACATCCATGGTGTCTGTGCCCTTGCGGTAGGTGCGGCCATGGCGGCGGTACTGCTCCGGCAGCAGCTCTTCCACCGGGCGCTTCCACCAGGCGTCGGATCCCTCTTGGGCGAAGATGGCCTTGATGTGGTCGATAGTTTCGGCTGTGAGCAGCACCTCGCCGGTCTCCTCGTCGTAAAAGACGGGGATGGGCACGCCCCAGGCCCGCTGGCGGGAGATACACCAGTCGGAGCGCTCCTTGACCATGGCGGTGATGCGGTTTTCCCCTTCCGGCGGGATCCACTTCACGGTTTTGATGGCCTGCAGAGCCAGCTCCCGGAAGCCGGCTACAGAGGCAAACCACTGCTCGGTGGCCCGGAAGATGGTTGGTTCTTTGGTGCGCCAGTCGTAGGGGTATTTGTGGTTGTAGGGTTCTTCCTTGAGCAGGGCGCCGACAGCCCGCAAAGCCTTAATGACAGCTAGGTTGCCACTGGTTTCTGGTTCTTTGGAGAGCACATCTAGCCCGACAAACTGGGATCCGGCCTCGGCGGTGAATCTCCCCTGCTCATCCACAGGGCTGAGGATGGGCAGGCCGTATTTTTGGCCGGTCTTGAAGTCCTCTTCCCCATGCCCCGGCGCCGTGTGGACAATGCCGGTGCCGGACTCGGTGGTAACATAGTCCCCCAGCACACAGAGGCTGCTGCGGTCGAAGAGGGGGTGGCGTCCCTGGCAGTACTCCAGGGCGGATCCCGGCAGGGTGGCCTTGACCTCTAAGGGGGTCTCCAGGACTTTCTCCAGCCGCTGCCGCAAATCGGCGGCAATCAGTAGTAGGCCGAAGCGGGGAGACTCCACCACCGCATAGGTAAGCTTGGGATTGAAACAAAGAGCCAAGTTGGCCGGGATCGTCCAGGGGGTAGTCGTCCAGATGGCCGCCCGTAGGCCTGGCAAGAAGGGCTCCAAAATCGGCTGCGCCGCCGGGCTGAGGCTCTGCAGAGGAAAAGCTACGTAGATGCTGGGGGAGATGTGGTTGTCGGGATATTCCAGCTCCGCTTCCGCCAGGGCTGTCTGGGAGCTGGGGCTCCAGTGGACGGGCTTGAGGCCGCGGTAGATGTAGCCTTTAAGGGCCATCTGGCCAAACACCTCGATCTGGGCCGCCTCGTACTCCGGCGATAGGGTCAGGTAGGGCCGATCCCAATCTCCCCATACCCCCAGCCGCTGAAAACTGGCCCGCTGCACGTCGACGTAGTGCAGGGCGTACTCTCTGGCCTTTTGCCGCAGTTGCAGGGGGGTGAGGCTCTGCCGCTCCTGGGGGGAGAGGCTTTGCAACACCTTCAGCTCGATGGGCAGACCGTGGCAATCCCAGCCGGGCACATAGCGCACCTTGCGCCCCTGCAGGAGGTGGTACTTGTTGATGATGTCCTTGAGGATCTTGTTGAGGGTGGTGCCCATGTGGATGTCGCCATTGGCATAGGGCGGCCCATCGTGCAGCACAAAGGGATCCCCAGGATTGTTCTCCGACAGACGCTGATAGATTTGCTCTTCCTGCCAAAAGGCTTGGATGGCGGGCTCCCTCTTGGCAGCCTCCGCCCGCATGGGAAACTGGGTTTGCGGCAGGTTGAGGGTACTTTTGTAGTCCACGGCAACTTGAGCAGGCTAAAGGGCGTCCTTCTATCCTACGCCGTTGCCTCGTTCTCAGTCTCCTTGGCCTGAGGGGAAGGGATCCGGCCCGCCACCTTGGTAAAGATTTGTGCTAGCCTCAGGATGTCGTTGAGTAAGGGAGGTTCCAGCGGATGCCAGATAGTAGTTGTTGTAAGGGTCGTCAAGTTGGGTTCAGCCGGCTGTGCGCCGGGGCTGTTCTCTAACGGCCTGAACTCAGATCCTTAGCTTGCTGAGGAGTCTTCGCGTTCTGGCTCGCTTGGAGTTCCTCCCGGCAGTCAGGTTCCAGTTGAAGGCCCGCTAGACCGCTCTCTCCTGGACCGCCTGTTTTGCCTGGGTGGTGGGGGAGAGCGGATAGTTTTTCTGCAAGTTTTCGACGACCGCCGGGGCTTGGAGTCGAGCAGAAATCTTCCGAGGGCTTCCAGACCTCTCAAATCTCAGCTTCGCCCAAAAGATCTCAACAACTACCCAGGTCAAGAGTCCTTAAGGGCTGTCGATCCCTCAGGGTTGAATGACGAGGCGCCGGCTTTCGACAACAAGGCCACTCTGGTTGACTAGCATCACCGAGAGCCAGCGGGCGCCAGCTTCTGGCGGCGCATCTGCCTGCAGGAAGAGCCCGCCCGCCTGCAGAGGTTCAAGGGCAAACGAAGTTAGATCTAAGTAGCCGGCCGCAGCCACGGGCTGCTCCTCGACGGCGCCCAACAGCAAAGATTGGGCGAGGGGCTCGGCCACAATGGCCTGCAGCGAGTAGGGGGATCCCGGCTTGACCACCTCCGGCAACCTGAAGGTGACGGTGGGGGGCGCCGAGCCGGAGGTGAGGGTGCTGGCCTCCCGCAGCACTTCCTGCTCCACCAACAGCAGTTGCTCCGGCTTGGCCGCATTCGGGCGGTAGCGGTTGCGCACCAGGGCAGAGGCCTGCACCTGAAACTCCCCCCGCGCTGAAGATTGGGATCCCTGCACTTGGCTGGCGATCTCGGCCACGATCTCAGGGCCTAGCCGCCGCCAAGAGAGAATTTCCGCTGCGTAGGTCAGCTGGGGATGGGCCTCCCACAGCTTGCGAATGGCCCTTTCCACCCCCTGCCGATCCAGGCCGTCGCGGTGGCGGAAGTCGGGGCTATAGCCGGCCATCACCTCCTCCAGATCCCGCCGGTTGGCGGCCTCTATTTGCTCTTGCAGCCACTTCACCAAGGGAGCCGGTGCCGGGGCGGAGACCTGTTTTTGGATCCCGCTTTCCAGAGGCAAGGGGGCAGCCTGGGCCGCTGCCTTGCTGGGCAAAGGGATCCCCCAGCTCAAAGTCAGAGCAAGGAACCCAAGCAGTTGGGAAAGGGTGGATTGGAAGCTCAAACTGGGGGCCTCCGGCGGCAAATCTGCCTTTCTTTAGTTTAGCTTGCTGAGGATCGAGGTTTTGAGGTTTGGCGTTGCCTCACTGGAGTGGGCCTGGGTTTATCCTGGGAGCTGGGTTCTCGGCGAGGTGTGCATGGCGTCCCACCACTCCCCTGCTTTCTTAGCTTTGGTCAACGAGGCCAAAAGCCGCATCCAAGAGCTGACAGTCGAGCAAGTCAGGCAGAAACAACTGCAAGGGGATCCCTTTTATTTGGTCGACGTGCGGGAAGAGTCGGAGTGGCAGGCCGGCCACATCGTCGGCGCCATTCACCTCAGCAAAGGCATTATCGAGCGGGACATCGAGAAGGTGATCCCAGACAAAGAAGCCGAGATTGTCCTCTATTGTGGCGGCGGCTTTCGTTCGGCGCTGGCAGCCGATAACCTGCAAAAGATGGGCTACCGCCGCGTGATCTCCATGGACGGCGGGATCCGCGCTTGGCGAGAGGCCGGCTTTCCCGAATCTCAGCCCTCACCCCCAACCCCTCTCCCAGAAGCGCCCTCACCCCCAGCCCCTCTCCCAGAGGGAGAGGGGAGTTAGAGCGGTGCGTTCGCAACCGCGTCGCCTAGCAATAACGCAGAAGCCCTTGGCTACTGCTTCGCAGTTGACCAGCGGCCTAGGTAGCCGGTTCCTCTCTTCCCATCTGCTTTCCCAAGGTAAAGAGAACTATATTGGTCTCTAAGGTCATCGGCCCAGATCTCCCTCTCATCCCCACCATGCTCCAAACCCTGCCCCGCCTGGATATTGCCACTCGTTTGCAGCAGTTGCGCCAGCTTTTGCAGGAACAAAATCTCGATGGCTTTTGGGTGCCCTCGGCTGATGAGCACCTCAATGAGTATTTGCTGGAATATCGCAAGCGGCGGCAGTGGATCACGGGCTTTACCGGCTCGGTGGGCGATGCCCTAATCAGCCAAGACCGCGCCTGGCTGTGGGTGGATCCCCGCTACCACGAGCAGGCGGAGCGGGAGGTGGATCCCAACCTGTTTACGGTGATCAAAGGCGGCCTGCCGGATCAGCCCAGCCTGATGGAGATCGTGGAAGAGCTGGGATCCGGCTTTCGCCTGGGGGTGGATCCTTTTACGGTGTCGGTGGCCACCTACCGCCAGTTGCAAGCCCACGCCCAAGCCGGAGGAGTGCTGCTGGTGCCGGTTAGCGAAAACCCACTGGACAAGCTGGCCAAGGAATCTAGCCAAGCCCTCTTGGAGCAACCCATCTACCCTGTCCCTGCCCAGCTCTGCGGAGCCCCCCCCAGCGACAAGCTGGCCCAGGTGCGCCAGGAGATGCGCCGCAAGCGGGTGGGACTGTTGCCCCTAACCAAACTGGATCAGGTAGCTTGGCTGTTTAACCTGCGCGGCTCCGACATTCCCTACAACCCGGTCTTCCGCGCCTATGCGCTAGTTGCCCTGGAGAGGGTTGCCCTGTTTACTGATCTGGAGCGCCTCACTCCCTCCGCAAAGCAAGTGCTGGCTGAGGCAGGGGTAGAGCTCTGGCCCTACGAGGCCTACCGGGAACAACTGCCCCAGTGGGCCGAGCGCTACGGGCCAGTGGGAGTAGATCCCAAGCAGACTACCCAGGGCACGCAAGAGCTGCTGCGGGGGGCAACCTGTCGCGAGTTGGATCACCCCGTGGATCTCCTCAAGGCGGTCAAAAACCCCACCGAGCTGGAGCAGATGCGCCTGGCCAACCGCAAAGCCAGCCGGGCCAAGATCCGCACCCTGGCCTGGATTGACCGGCAAATCCAAGCAGGGATCCCCATCAGCGAAGCCGATGTGGCCGCTGTTATGGAGGCCCACTACCGCGAGGAAGGGGATTGGGTGGGCCTGAGCTTCAACACCATTGCCGGGGCCGGCGCCAACAGCTCCATCGTCCACTACGGCACCCCCGATCCCCAGAAGTTCTTGCAGACAGGCGAGTTGTTTCTGTTGGATTCCGGATCCCACTACCTGGGGGGCACGACCGACGCTACCCGCACCCTCTGGATTGGCCCGCAACCGGCGGATCCCCTGTGCCGGCGGCGCTACACCGAGGTGCTCAAAGCCCACATTCACTGCGCCCGTCAGATCTTCCCCCCCGATACCTACGGCGTCTCCTTGGATGGCATTGCCCGTTCCAGCCTTTGGCAAGCGGGGCTGGACTACGGCCACGGTACCGGCCACGGTGTCGGCGCCTTTTTGAACGTCCACGAGGGGCCCAACGGGATCCACCGCCGCGCCAGCACCCCCCTCAAGGTAGGCATGATCACCAGTATCGAGCCGGGCTACTACCAGCCGGGCTGGGGTGGAATTCGCCTAGAGAACCTCTACGAAGTGATTGCAATTCCGGAGCCAGAGGGCTGGATGGGCTTTCGCTCCCTGACTTGGATCCCTTTCGATAGGCGGCTGATCGATTGGGATCTCTTGGACGAGGCACAGCGGGCTTGGCTTGAGGAGTATCACCGCCAGGTCTACGCCATTCACCACGCCACCTTGTCAGAACAAGATGCCGCCTGGTTAAAACGCGCCTGCGGCCTCGCCGAGTGAGACTGCCCCTGGCCAGCCCCTTCCCAGCTCGCTCAGGGCCCCAGAACCCCGACCGCCAGCGGCACCTCTAGCGACAAGGGATCCCGCCATGAACCCGACAACCCAACATCGGCTCATCCTCAAAATTGTGGCCGGCTCCGCCTGGGCCGATGGGCACCTAGAGCCGCAGGAGTTGGCCTATCTGAGATCCCTGCTGCGCCGCTATGGTTTGGAGCACGATGCCGAGCTGCGAGAGCTGATCCAAGAGCCCATTCCGATGGCGCAAACGGAGCGCTGGATGGCCGATTATCTCGCCCAGGCCACCGAAACCGAGCGCCTACAACTTCTGGGGGCAATCGGCAACCTGATGATGGCCGACAACGCCGTTTCTCCGGAAGAGCACGACCTTTTGGATGACTACTACACCCTAATGGCAGGGATCCCGCCTCGCCCAGAATCGGCACCCCATCTGGTGAAGGGCGTGGGGCAGTTTTTCCGGCGCCTGGTCAAGGCTGTAAGGGGGGACATTGCTTAATCAATTCTTAGCTGAAAAATAGGGTTCTCATAACCTGTACGAGGTGCAATCTACTTCTGGAATAGACATAAGTTTGGAAAAGTTAAAAACTTGCTCTGAATTCTATAATTCTATTTCTATAAAACGGCTAGATTTCATGGATAAATAGAAGGGGCTGTGCTAGACTGAAGTCATCGCTGGGGACAGGGCTATGGCTGAGCGTTATAGACAGGTAGAGCGGGTTGGGTTTGGCTCGCGGCTGGCCAGTTCTTTTGTATCAGTGTTTGTTGGATTGATTTTATTTTTGGGATCGTTCTGGCTTTTGTTTTGGAATGAGGGGCGGGTCAACCTTGCCCAAGTGGCAACTGGGGCCATTGAAATCAGTCCATTGGGCTCGCCCTCTGCGCCTCTTGGAAGCTTAGTATCGCTCACAGGCCCAATTACCAGCAATGAGCTTTTGGGCGATAATCTCTTCCTGCGGCCAGGGCCGTATATTGCCGTCAGGCGCAAGGCGGAAATGTATGCTTGGGAAGAGGAAAAAGAAACTCGCACTCAAGAGGAGTTTGGCGGATCGGAAGTCAGAGAGACAATCTATACTTACACCAAAGTCTGGACGGAAAACCCCGAAGATTCAAGCCGGTTTTATCGCAGCAGTGAGCACGTCAACCCACCGATGGCTTTTTCCAGCCAACTCTTTCGAGTCAGCCAGGCTCAAATTGGGAATTACCGAATTGGAATGCAAGATTTGCAGATCGAAACTCCCTACGCTGTTCCTCTGGAGCCCCAAACGTTGATCCCGGGGATCCCAGCTAGGGTGGAAGGCTCTTATGTTTTCAAGGGGCGGGGAACCCTGGCCAATCCACAAATTGGCGATATGCGAACTTCGTACACTGCCTTGTACAGCGGAACTCAAGTAACTGTCTTTGGTCGTTTGGCCACCCTTAACAGCCTAGAGAGCTACCTGGGGCCGCGCAGCATTCGATTTTATCGGCTATTTGCCAGCGATCGATTTGCAGCCATTGAGCGTCTTGCTGCCGAACACAATGCCCTGACTTGGATCCTGCGCTTTGTGGGATTCTTGATGATGTGGATCGGGGCCGACTCTTTCTTCGTCCCCCTTCATACGATGCTCAGCATCTTTCCTTTTCTAAGCGGCCTGGGGCGATCTATGACGAGAGTGGTCACCTTTTTCATAGCCTTGGTTTTAACAGGGACGACTATTTTAGTCTCATCGATAGTGCATAATCCGGTGGCGCTGCTCCTCTGTTTGGGTGTGGCGGGAGTTTTCATCCTCAACGTGCTGGGGCGACGTCCCAGACGGCAAGTGGCAGGTTTTTAAGAGTTCCTCTGCCGGCACAGCAAAGAGCTTGCAGCGCTGCTGCATCCATTCAAATATGGCTGCTCCGAAGAGCAGCGAAATAGCTTGTCTCGATTCCTCTTACTTTCCCCTCACCCCCAACTTCTCTCCCGAAGGACAAAAGGAGCTGGGGATCAAGGCAAACGGTTTCAACGCAATTTGGAGCGACCAACCTACTAATCCCCGAAGGTTAAGAGCCGCTTTGTGGCTGCCCTAGCAGATTCTTTTTCCTATATTGATCGTTGGCCCATGAGTTTGTACAGTTGCTCTCCGAGGATCTGGATGCCGCTGAGGATGCGCTCTTCCGGTTGGTAGCTGAAGGCGAGGCGCAGGGCGTGATCCCCTTGGCCATCAGCAAAGCAGTGGGTACCCGGCAAGAAAGTTACCCCCAGCGCTCGGGTGGCCTACAGCAAGGTGTTGGCACTCAGGGGAGGGGGCAGCTCGCACCAGATAAAGAATCCACCCCCAGGGGCCTCCACCTTGACTTCAGGGGGAAAACATTGAGCGATGGCCTCCAACATCAGGTGGCACTTTTCTCGGTAACGGCGGATCAAAAGCTGAATGTGGCTCTCTAGGCGGCCTTCCCCGCAGTATCGGGCCACCACCCGGCCCAAAAAAGGCCCCAGGGATCCCTCGCTGCGAAACATCTCCAAGCGGCGGATGATCTCGGGATGGCCACAGGCCCAGCCCACCCGCACCCCCGGCGCCACAATCTTGGAAAAGGTGCCCACGTGCAGAACCCAGCCCTCTTTATCCAGCGCGGCCAAACTGGGCAAGGGATCCCCGACAAAGCGCAGGTCGTAGTAGGCCTCGTCCTCCACCACCACCACGCCGTATTCAGCCGCCAACTGCAGCAGCTTCTGCCGCCGCGGCCAAGAGAGGGTGCAGCCCCTAGGGTTGTGAAAGGTGGGAATGGTGTAGATAAAGCGGGGTGGGATCCCTTGGCGGGCTAGCTCGCGCAACACCTCTTCCAGGCGATCCACCACCATGCCCTCCCCATCCACCGGGATCGAGATCAGACGCGCCCCTGCCGCCGCAAAACGGCTGACCGCCCCCATGAAGGTGGGCCCCTCCACGATCACCACATCCCCCGGCTCCACAAAGACCTGGGGCAAGAGGCCAAGGATCTGCCCAGAGCCATAGCCGATCAAGAGGTTTTCCGGCTGCGCCTCCACCCCTCTGGCCCGCATCAACTGCTGCACCACCTCGATCAACCCGGCAAAGGTGCCGCCGTAATTGAGGGCAGCATCCCCATCTTCCGCCAACACCTCCGCTGTCGCCCGCGCCAGGTCGGCCTTGGGAAACAACCGCGGATCCGCCAGGCCAAAGGTAAAACTGGTTACTACCGGCACCGCCCCAGCGATCTCCGCGCCAACAGGAGGCGGGATCACCGCCTGGGCCCGCCGGGCGAACAGGGTCTCTAAGAGGGGCCGCATCCGAATCTTCAAGGCAGGAGAAGAACTCAGGCCAACGCTTGCCACGATAACAAGAACGAGCTGGCTAAGAGCAGGGATCCCAAAAACTGTCGCCAGCCCCGGCAGGGGATCTCCGCCAAGACGCCACCGGCACTCAGGCACAAAAAGGGCAGGGCCACCAGGCCCCAACGGGCGCTTTGCTGCAACAGGTTCATCTGGGGATCCCAAAGCCAAGCTGCTAGCACCCCCATCCACAGGACATGGCCCAAACCAGCCAAGCTGAGCAGGGTTTGTTGGCGTTCCGCCCAGGGCCAACCCAGCCGCACCAAGGCCAGCCCCAAGGGCAACATCAAGGTGGCCAGAACAGCCAGGCCGCTTTGGCTGGTGAGCGAATAGGACACCGTCGCCGTAGGAAAGCGCTCTGTCCCGGTGAAGGGATCGGCGGGCAGCTCGACCCGCAGCAACCAGGAGAGGCCAATCACCAGCAGCAGCCAGAGTAGCCCTTGCAACCGCTGCCGCGGCCAGTGTTGGCTAGTCCATAGCGCCCCCCAGAGCAGGGCCAAGAGCCAAACTTTGTAGCTCAAGGCACAGGCCAGCGCCAAACCCCCCCAGCGCAGGCGGGATCCCGGTCCAACACCGCTGCTGACCAACAAGACCAGGCTGGCCAAGATCTCGTTGCCCGGCTCCAAACCCTGGGTCAGCACCCAGGGGCTGAGTCCCCACAGGCCAGCGCTCCAGAAATTGCCCCAGCTCCAGCACAACAGCAGGATTACCAGGCAGGCCAGGGCCGAGACAGCTCGCAGGATCCCTTCGGGGGGGATCCCGGTTCCCTCAGCCAGCCAGGGCAGTAGCCCGTTTGCAATTGAATGGTAGAGAGGCAGTTCCGCTTGGACAGGGGGCAGGGATCCCTCAGGGCCACTGATGGGCACAGCGCGCCACCACAGCATCTGAGCCGGTTGCCCCACAAAGCGGAGCCGCTGACCCAGCAGCAACCCGATCCCTCCCCACAGCAGCCAGTGGCTCACCCAACTGAGCCCGTCTGGGCGGTGGTGCCGACGTTTGTCCGCCCTGGACAGGCTCAGTTGAGGAAAAGAGGGACGAGACAGCCGTTTGCCCTGAGGAGGCATGGCGGGGGGAAACTTCATAGGGTAGGCCTAGTCAACTCTAGATCGCCCGTCAAGGGACACCCAGCCTCCTGCCAGCGACGAATGGCTTGGGCGGTCAGTCCTTCGGTGACGTCGCGGACAGGAACACCGGCGCCGGTAACCTGCAGGCGCACCAGTTGCCAGGGATCCCCAGGTGTAGCCCGCAGCACATAAGCTTCATAAGCCAGTTGCAGGGTTTCGCTGCGCCGACCGGCTAGGGGGTTATCCTCCCGCTCGGGCTGCTGGGGCAGAACCAAGCGGCGCTCCAGCGTGGTGAAATACAAGCGAAAGCCTTGGGAAGCCGAGGCGGCTGGGCTATCCGGCAGAAGCTGGGCCAGCTCCTCGGCAGAGAGGAGTTCGGCCTCTGGCCGGCCCACCAACACCACCTGAAAGTCTGAGCGGGCGCGGCTCAAGGCCAAATTGAGAAACAAGGGCAACTGCTCTGTCAGGGCTTCAGCCCAGGTTTGCGGATCGGCAGCACAAACTTCTCCTCTGGCTGCTGTGGCAGTAAGGCAGCACAACCCCAAAGCCGCCGACAAACCTATCCGCCACCCCCCTCGGGCGGGGTGGGGGAAAAGATACCCGCCCGCTTGTCTTCTTCGCCGGCTACACCAGCCTAGGAACGGCATTGCCCCAATCCTCAGCCGATCGCTTCCTCTACAGCTTGAAAGCGTTGCCAGGCCGAAACGGGATCCGCAGCCGCCGTGATGGGGCGGCCCACCACCAAATAATCGGCCCCCGCCCGCAGCGCTGCCGCGGGGGTGCAGACCCGCCGCTGGTCGTCCTCCGCTTCTGGATCCCCAAGGCGGATCCCTGGGGTTACCAGCAGCACCTCCGGCCCCAAAGCCTGCCGTAGCCGTCCCACTTCCTGGGGGGAGCAGACCAGCCCGCTCACGCCTTGATCCAGAGCTAGCCGCGCCAACTGCAACACATAGTCGCCGGGATCTCGTTCAACGCCCAACTCCTGCCGCACCTGGTCGGGGCCAAGGCTGGTGAGAAGAGTAACTGCCAACAGCCGGCAAGAACTGCCCTGGGTGGCGGCCACTGCTGCCCGCAACATGGCACTGCCGCCAGCGGCATGAACGGTGAGCAGATCCACCCCATAACCAACGGCCACCTGAGCGGCCCGCCCCACTGTGTGGGGAATGTCGTGCAGCTTTAAATCGAGAAAAATGCGCTTGCCCCGTTCCTTAAGGGCCTGCAAAATCTGAGGGCCAACAGCCGTAAACAGCTCCAGGCCCACCTTCCACCACAGCACCTGGGGCAGGCGATCCACCCACTTCAGGGCCTGCTCCCAAGAAGCGGTATCTAGAGCAACAATGAGGCGGCTACCCTGCATGGCGAAAGCCCTCAGGCCGGCTAACGCGAAGGGCTCCGCTCTCGCGGCTCATAGTGGGGGCAGCCTTCACAGGGGCCATAGGGGTTGACGGCACAGCGCAACTCCGGGGAAAGGGCATTGTAGCGACAGGTGGGATCCCCAATCCAGCCAGGCGGCGAAGCGACATAAGTATAAACAACTACACCCCCGAACCCCAGTGGGCTGACGAAGAAACGGCTGGTGCTGAAGGACTCCCCCCCAGCAGGGTTGAACGTTTCCTCATCGAGCTCTGAACCGGGCTGCGGCTCCTCCTCCAGGCTCCAGAAGGCTTCCCACTGCCGAAGGGTTTCTTGGAGAGGCGCGGCCAGGTGTTCCGCCAACTCCGTCAGGGCGGCTTCCAAAGCGGTGAGGCTTTCTTCCGCCGCCTGGGTGAAGGCTGCCACCCATTCCTCCAAGAGCTTCTCAAAATCCATGCAGCAGCAACCTGAGAGCTTTCTTTTCACCTTACCGCTTGCCTGGGCAAGCCGGCTAACTTCCCCCTTGACAAACGGCATCTACTAACTCTTGGTTGACCAAGGGAAACAGCTCCGCCAATTCTTCGGCAGATAGGTTGCCGGTACAAACATTGGCGCGGATATGCCACTCTGCCCACATCAGCGCCGAGGGAACGGTGGGATCCTGGCCTTGCTCGGAGCCGGAACCCTTTGCGGGCCCTGGAGCCAGGCGGCGTCCGGGCCCGATGTTCAGTTGCAGTACGTTGTCGCGGTTGATGCCCGTCAGAGAGGTCTGGGCAGGGGCTTCTCCGACAAAGGCAAAAGGGAAAGACAAAGCCACCCAAACCAACCCCCGAAGGGCAAGCCGGCAAAGCATGGGATCCCTCCCCCGCGAGATAGGGTTGAGTTTTGAGGGCAATTATAGCTGCTATTTTTGGCAGCTAGGATTTGTCAAAAGCCGCCTTTGGCAGGCCAATCGCCGACCACTGCACGCAACGACGGCCCTGGTCATCCTCTAAGGCCCCCTCGCGGCGATAGGAAAAGAAATCCTGAGGCTGGCCAAAGGTGCAATGAGGACTGATGGCGATGTGCTCCGGCGGGATCCCCTGAGCTTCGGCCTGGGCGCGGTTGATCCAGCGCAGATCCAGGCGCACCTTACCCGGCAGAGGATCTGGCCAGAGGGCAGGTTGTGGGTCTACCCCTGAAGGCAGCGACTGCAGCACCTGCTCGGCCACTTCCTGAGAAACCTGGTAGGCTGGCCCGGAGATGGCCGGCCCCAGGGCAATGCGGATTTGGCTGGCAGGGATCCCCCCCTGGAGAAAGGCCTGCAGCACCTTAGTCAGGATACCGGCAGCCGTCCCCCTCCAGCCGGCGTGAACTGCGGCCACCCAGTGGGGGCTGGCCACCAAAATGGGCACACAGTCGGCAGTGCAAACCCAGGCCGAGTCCCCTGGGCGACGGGCGATCACGGCATCTGCTTCGGGACGGGCGAAACTCCCTTCCCCGACGTGAGAACCTGAAGCCCTCCCCTGGGAGAAGACAACTGCATCCGCCCACGTCCAGCGACAGCCATGCACCTGGTGGCCCCACGCAGCTCGTTCTGGGAGGAGTTGCAACTGGTCGGCCATATCGGCTGGTTGATAGGGGGAAGCTTGACGACAGCCAAAAGCATGGGGCCACCCCGCCAGCAGTTGACACTGCAGCCAACGCCATCTCCCTACCTCTTGCCAAACCCAGCCCCCGGAACCGCTCATCGGCCTGATGGGTGGAAAGGGGATCCCTGCCGTCGGGCGTGCAGGTGGCCTAGCCGCTCCTCCAGGCAGATGCGCAGCTCGACCGGGTTGAAGAGCATCGGCAAAAAGTGAATGCTCCGGCTTTCTCGGAAGAAAAACAAAATCGGCACCGGCCGCCAGAAGATCTGCCAGTCCTGCCACTCGCTGTAGGGGAACTCGCGGATGCGCCGGGAGCCGCTGTAGACCTGCAGCGCCGTGCGGGTAAAGGCCAGCCCGATCAGACAGGTCTGTACCAGCAAAAACAGGCCAAACAACCCCACTCCCAACCCTAGCCAAAACGAGAGCCACAACAGCGGCACCGCCAAAGCCAGCACTGCCAAGCTGAGGCGGAAGTCGGGGGTCAACAGATGGGCAGAGTGGGGTTTGATCACTTTTTGCTTCTCCTCCGCTTGCCAGCTCCATTTTACGCCGCTGCCACTACCTTTCTCCGGAGGGATCCCGCCTCTGGGTAAGTTGGGGGCATACCAAACAAGTTGTTTTGATGTATCCTGACAGAGCACACAGGAACGCGGCTTTTGATCATGGCCCTAACCGCATCTGACCCCAAAGCTCTCCCCAGCGGCGGCTCCCTGAGCTTTTTTGAGCGCTATCTCACCCTTTGGGTGGCCCTGTGTATTGTTGCCGGGATCCTCCTGGGGCGATGGTTTCCGGGCGTGGCCGAGGCTTTGGATGCCTTGAGCCTCTATCAGGTCTCCCTTCCCATTGCCGTCTGCCTGTTTTTCATGATGTATCCCATCATGGTGAAAATTGACTTCGGCCAGGCAGCCTATGCTTTGAAATCTCCCAAGCCAGTGCTGTTGACCCTGGCCGTGAACTGGCTGGTGAAGCCCTTTACCATGGTGGTGATCGCCCAGTTTTTTTTGGGGTGGCTGTTTGCCCCTTGGATAACCGGCACGGAAATCATCCGCGGCACAGAGATTAGCCTCAGCAGCTCCTACATTGCCGGGGCCATTTTGTTGGGCATTGCTCCTTGTACAGCCATGGTGCTGATGTGGGGCTATCTCAGCTATGGCAACCAGGGCCACACCCTGGTGATGGTGGCGGTGAACTCTTTAACCATGCTCTTCCTCTACGCACCGCTGGGCCGCTGGCTGCTGGCCATGAGCGATTTAACGGTGCCCTGGCAAACCATTTTGCTGTCGGTGGCCGTCTATGTGGGCCTACCGTTAGTTGCAGGAGCAGCCTCCCGCTATTGGATTCTCAAAACCAAGGGCCGGGAATGGTTTGAAAAAGCTTTTTTGCGCTACCTCAACCCCATTGCCATCGCCGCCTTGCTGGTGACGTTGGTGCTTCTTTTTGCTTTTAAAGGGGATCTCATTGTGGAAAATCCCTTCCACATTTTGTTGATCGCAGTGCCTCTTTTCGTTCAAACCAACCTCATTTTCGGCATCACCTATGTGGCAGCCCAGAAACTGGGCTTGTGCTATGAGGATGCGGCTCCGGCAGCTTTAATCGGCGCCAGCAACCACTTTGAGGTGGCCATTGCAACGGCGGTGGTGCTGTTTGGCTTGAACTCAGGGGCCGCCCTGGCCACCGTCGTAGGGGTGTTGATCGAGGTGCCGGTGATGTTGATGTTGGTGGAGATCTGCCGGCGTACCGCCTTTTATTTCCCCCGCCAGCCGGAAAAGGCCAGCTTGCCCGATCCCCGCTGCCTTAAAATTAGCCCCTGAGGGATCCCTTCAGCCCATGAACCTGCCCCCGGATCGCCAACGGGAACACCAGGCCAACGAGCGCACCTTTCTGGCTTGGCTGCGCACCTCTGTGGCTCTCATTGCCTTTGGTTTTGCCCTCACCCGCTTCAGCCTCTTTCTGCAGCAGATCGAAGCTTCCAGCTCCCCCGAGCAGCCCTCCCCGAGCCACGGCCTCTTGAGTACCCAGAACCTGGGCCTCCTGTTGGTGATCTTTGGGATCCTGACAATTGGCCTTTCAACCTGGCGCTACAACCAGGTGATGCGGCAAATCGAGGCGGGCAACTTTCGCCCCAGCCGTTTTCTCGTCTGGATCATGGCTGCGGTGGTGGCCCTGTTTGGGCTGCTGAGTCTTCCCCTGATGCTGCGCCGCCCCCGCCCTCAGGAGCCTTCCCGGCTCAGCCTGCCGGAGTGAAGGGCTGCCAGCGGCTGCAATTGCCGGGCTTGCTGCTTGAGCCGCTTAATCAACTGCTTGCACACCACCTCGCACAGCTCAAAGCAGATGGGATCGGCAATTTGGTAGTAGACGCTCACGCCCCTGGGCTCGCGGCTGACGATCCCTGCCTGCGCCAAGATCTTGAGATGTTTGGAAACGTTGGCCTGGCCCATGCCGGTGGCCTCTAAGATCTGGGTGACGTTCTTGGGTCCCGAGCGCAACTGACACAGGATCTGCAGCCGGCTGGGCTCCGCCAAAACCTTGAAGTAATCCGCTACGCTGGTCAGCACTTCCGGCGTCAGAGTCAACTGGCACTCGTCTTTGCCACCTTTCACGAGCTCGTCCCAATCCATAGCCTGTCTTGAGGGATGCGCTGGCTTGATTTTAACACTAAATAGTTATACAGTAGATCTAGAGGCCCGAATTGGATCGCGTTCGGGTTTTGCCAACAGACAGGAGGGCAGCATGCTATTTCGCCAACTGTTCGACACCGAGACGAGCACCTACACCTATTTAATCGCAGACCCAGACACCCGCGAGGCAGCTCTGGTGGATCCCGTTTTGGAGCAGGTGGAGCGGGACTTGAAGTTAATTCGAGAGCTGGGTCTGACCTTGAAGTACTGCTTGGAAACCCACGTCCACGCCGATCACATCACCGGCACTGGCAAGCTGCGCGAGCTGACCGGCTGCCAAGGGGTGGTGCCGGTTCAGGCCAAGGCGCAATGTGCGGATCGCTTTATCGGCCATGGGGAAACGCTGCAGGTGGGATCCATTGTCATCGAGGCCATCGCCACCCTGGGCCACACCGACAGCCACATGACCTATCGCGTCAATGGGGATCGCGTTCTTACCGGCGATGCCCTGCTCATTCGCGGCTGTGGGCGCACGGATTTCCAGAGCGGGGATCCCGGCCTGATGTATGACCATGTTACCCAGCACCTGTTTACCCTGCCGGACGAGACGTTGGTCTATCCCGGCCATGACTACCGGGGGCACACCGTCTCCACTATTGGCGAAGAGAAGCGCTGGAACCCCCGCTTTGTGGATCCGGAGACCGGAAATTTGCGTTCGCGGGAGAGCTTCATCGCCCTGATGAACAGCCTCAACCTACCTCAGCCCAAGAAGATTCAGGAGGCGGTGCCGGCCAACGAGCAGTGCGGCCAAGTGGCAGCAGCCGCGGTTTAGGGGGAGGCCGCAAGGCTTGGCGCTGGGTAGACTTCTCTCAGGCAGCCCGTCAGGAGGGTTGAGAGTGGAACCCCAAAATCTCTATGAGAGGGATTTCTATGCTTGGACGCAGCAACAAGCCCAACTGCTGCGGGAGCGGGCCTGGGAGAAGCTAGACCTGCCCCATTTGATTGAGGAGATGGAATCGTTGGGCAGGCAACAGCGGCAAGAGCTGCGCAACCGGCTAGGGGTTTTGGTGGGGCACCTTCTGAAATGGGAGTATCAGCCGCAGGCTAGATCTGTAAGCTGGCTTCTTACCCTACAGGTGCAGCGACAGGAAGTTCTGGATCTATTGGAAGAAAACCCCAGCTTGAGGCCCTATTTGCCGGAGGCCATCTCCAAGTCTTACTTGAGGGCGCTGCAGCTAGCCCTGGAAGAGACCAAGCTGCCCAGAAAGACTTTTCCCAAGACGTGTCCTTACGCTCCCGAGCAAATCCTGGATAGCCAGTTTTACCCCGGCGAGCCCAGCAGGTTGCTTGAGGAAGAAGGTTAGTTACCCGAGGAGGAAACCAATGACTGTAGCCCGACAAAATCCTACGCCTTCCGCTCAGCAGGAACGGGATCCCCGTCTCAAGGAGATCGACGCCCTGACCTTAAAGCAGTGGCTGGATCAAGGGCGGGTACAGCTCATCGACGTGCGGGAGCCGGGAGAATATGCCGATGAGCGGATCCCAGGGGCGATCAACATGCCTCTGTCTAGCTTTGATCCGGCCAAGGTGCCCGCCTCGACGCCGGAAAAACCGGTGGTGTTGCAGTGCCGCATGGGCAGCCGCTCCATCCGCGCCGGCTGTCAGTTGCTGGAGTACGGCTGGCCGGAAGCGATGAGCCTAAAGGGCGGGATCGAAGCCTGGAAGGCCGCCAAGCTGCCCACCACCCGCACCCGCAACGCCCCCATCTCGCTGATGCGGCAGGTTCAAATTGCGGCGGGATCCCTGGTGGTGGCCGGCACCCTGCTGGGAGCTTTTGTCCATCCGGCCTGGCTGGTGTTGAGCGGCTTTGTGGGAGCCGGGCTGGTGTTTGCCGGGATCACCAACACCTGCGGCCTGGCGCTGCTGTTGGCCCGCATGCCCTGGAACCGAGGTCAGACGCTATGAGCAGCGAGATCCCGTCCGCCTCTTCTACAAAGCAGGGGATCTGGGCGCGCTACCTGCCCTTTGCCAAGGATTCCTTGTGGTGGCTTCGCTATCGGCGAGAGGATCTGCCGGGGGATCTCATTGCCGGACTGGTTACAGCCACTCTTCTAGTGCCCCAGAGCATGGCCTACGCGCTGCTGGCCGGGCTGCCTCCCCAGGCGGGCCTCTACGCCAGCATCCTGCCGGTGATCGCCTACGGCTTTCTGGGATCCAGCCGGGCTTTGTCGGTGGGGCCGGTGGCCATCATCTCCCTGCTGGTGGCCGCGGGCTTGGAGCCGCTGGCGGAGCCGGGCAGCCCGGAGTATGGCCGGCTGGCGCTGGGCTTGGCCCTGGAAGCGGGCTTGATCCAAGTAGGGGTAGGTCTGCTGCGCTTGGGGTTTCTGGCCAATTTCTTGAGCCACTCAGTGGTAACGGCCTTCGGCAGCGCGGCAGCCTTGATCATCGCCTTCAGCCAGCTCCGCCATCTGCTGGGGGTGAAGATCGCCAACACCGAGTCCTTCTGGCTGCTGCTGCAACGGCTCTGGCAGAGCTTGGAGGGAGTCAACTGGGCCACCCTGGGGCTGGGGCTGTTGGCCATCACCCTCTTGGTGTACGCCCAGCAGAAGCTCCCCGCTCAACTGCGCCGCTGGGGGATCCCACCCCTCTGGGGCCTACTTCTCACCAAGGGCGCGCCGCTGGGAGCCGTCTTCCTGACCACGCTGCTGGTGTGGGGGTTGAACCTCTCAGAGAGAGCGGGGGTGGCGGTGGTGGGATCCATTCCGGCTGGCCTGCCCTCCCTGGCCTTCCCTTGGCTGAGCTGGGCAGAGTGGAGATCTTTGCTGCCCACAGCCTTGGCCATTAGCTCGGTGGGCTTTACAGAAAGCTATGCGGTGGGGCAGTCGCTGGCCAGCCAGCGGCGCCAGAAAGTGGATCCCAACCAGGATCTAGTGGCCCTGGGGGTGGCCAACCTGGCCGCAGCCACAAGTGGTGGCTACCCCGTAACCGGTGGGATCAGCCGCTCAGTAGTTAACTTTCAGGCCGGGGCCAACAGCGGCCTGGCTTCGGTGGTGACGGGATCCCTGATAGCCCTGGCCGTGATCTGGCTGATGCCCCTGTTTACCTTCCTGCCCCAGACGACCTTGGCAGCTATTGTTTTGGTAGCCGTGTTGGGGTTGGTGGATTTTCACCCCTTGCTGCAGAGCTGGCGCTACGACCGCGGCGATGCCTTGGTTTGGCTGGTCACCTTTGCCAGCGTGTTGGGGATCGGGGTGGAGCCGGGGATTGGGCTGGGGGTGCTGGTTTCCATCCTGCTCTTTCTTTGGCGGGCCAGCCGTCCCCACATCGCCATTGTTGGCCAGGTGCCGGGCACCGAGCACTACCGCAACGTGCTGCGCCATGAGGTGCTTACCGATCCGCGCATCTTGGCGGTGCGGGTGGATGAAAGCCTGTTTTTTGCCAACGCGGCCTACCTGCAGGAGTCCATCCTGCAGGAGGTAGCAGCGCGGCCAGCAGTGGAACAGGTGCTGCTGGTGGCCAGCGCCATTAACTTCGTCGACGGCAGCGCTTTGGAGGCCCTGGCCCAGTTGGTAGAACGTCTGCAGCAAATGGGGGTGGGCTTTGCCCTGGCCGAGGTGAAGGGGCCGGTGATGGATCGCCTCAAAAGGGCTGGGTTTGTGGAGAAAGTGGGCGCCGAGCGCTTCTTCTTGTCGACCCACCAGGCGATGCAGGTTCTCAAGTCTCAGACGAACTCTATGCCGGCAGCCGCTTCCGGATGAGCACAATCGGCGTTTGCTCTGCCGCATTGCCGGCTGGGTTCTTGCGCAGCGCCTGCTCCACCAGCTCCTCCTCCACGCCAGGGCTGGTTGCCAGAACGCTTACTTCGCCTAGATCGTTGGCATCGACAATGGCCACCTCGTAGCCGGTCTGGGCATGGAGCTCGGCCACCAGCTTGGCCGGATCCCGTGGTCCCAAGACAATGAACTGGTCATAGGGGGGCAAGGTGCCGGTGACATCGTCGATCAAGGCCGCCTGCTCCCCCGCCAGGGCGTAGAAGGCTCCGCGGATCCCCAGCAATTTGGCCAGGGATCCGACGACAAAAGCCCCCAACACCCGCCAGGCCCCCGAACAGTCGATCAACGTCTGCATCCCATAGCAGCTTGAGAGACTGGTTTTGGAAGGGAAGAAGTAGCAGAGGGTGCGGGCCAGCCAGCCGGGCTGCACCTGCAGGGGATGGCGAAAGTTGCCCTGGACGATGGCCGCCGCGCTTTCCGAGATGGCCACAATATCGCCGGGCTGGATATGGGGGCCTACGTAGTGCCGCAGCACCTCGGCTAGGTCGTCGCTGGGGGTAAGCAGATGGGTGGGAACAGGAGCCCAACTCACCAGCCCCTGCTGCTGCCAGGCCAGCTCCGGCAAGGGCTCCACTTCCTGCAAGGGCAGGATCAGGTGGCTGGTCTTCAGGGTGCGCCGTTGCCGCCCGTACTGGATGTAGTCCAACTCCAGCCAGGCCGAGCGCAAATCTGCCAGCCCTTCCCCCTCTAGCTCGATCTCGACTTCTAAGCCGGTCTGGCTTTGGGGGGAGATGATGTAGGCCTGCCAGTAGTTGTCTGGGCGGGGGGGCAGATCCGGATGGCGGGAGCGCAGGCGGATCCTACTTTGGATCCCTTCGAGGGAGCCGGCGCTGAGCAGATGCAGCCGCGGCTGCACCTGGGCCAAGGTGACCTCAAAAAGGGGGTTGAGGTTGCGGGCCACAAACTCGGCCTGGATAAGCCAGCGATGAGGGCTGAGGCGGCTGAGGCGCCAGCTCTGGGGCTCCACCAGCAGACAGTCGGCGGGGCGGGTCTTCAGCCAGTACAGCAACGTCGCCACACTTAGGAGCAGCCCGGCCACCACCTGGATCCAGGCCGAGGGATCCCAAAGCCAGCGCCCGATCCCCCAGAGGCTCAAGACCATGCCAGCCAATACGCCAGCCACCACACCTCGGCTCACCATCCGAATGGTTGCCATTGGGATCCCACTCCTTAAACCCTGCTCAAGTCTGCCCCTTCCTTCAGGCCTGCACCCTAGACTACAGGTACGCTCCCCAGCCCTAGCCATCCTACCGGGAAACCGCCAGCACCCTGTAGCAGGATCCCTATCTACACCTTCATCTCAAACAGTTAGACTAAAAATAGATTGCACCCTAAGTTTTCTGCCGCATCCTTTGGAGGTTGCCCATGGCCCAAAAACAGCAGTTCAAGAGCTTTGACGACATGATCCAGGGATCCAAAACTCCCATTCTGGTGGACTTTTACGCTACCTGGTGTGGTCCCTGTCAGGTGATGGCTCAGGTGTTGGAGCAGGTGAAGCCGCAGGTGGGGGATGCTATTTCCTTCGTGAAGGTGGATATAGATAAATACCCCAACATTGCTGCCCGCTGGGGGATCTACGCTGTGCCGACTCTCATCCTGTTCAAAGACGGGAAGCCGGTTGACCGCATCGAGGGGCTGTTGCAGCCTCGCGCCCTGGTGGAGCGGTTGCGGGCGCAGATCGGCCTGCCGGTCAGCTAAGGGCAGATAGACCTTGAGGGCGTTTTGGCAGGAGCTTGAGGCGGGGCCGGTTCTCCAAGTTCACCAGGCGGGAGAGGTGCCCTACCGCAGGGCGTGGGCTTGGCAGCAAGTCAGGTTGGCCCAGATGATCCGCGATCCCCAGGTGCCAGATGGGCTTTTGTTGCTCACCCACCCGCCGGTCTACACCCTGGGGGCGGGGGCCGATCCCAAGTTTCTCAAAAGCCTGGCTGGACAGATAGGATCTCCAGACACTCAGCCAGAGTCCCCTGTTACTGAGGGGCCGGAGATCCTGCGGGTGGAGCGGGGCGGCGAAGTGACCTACCACGGGCCGGGCCAGTGGGTGGGTTATGCCCTGCTCAACCTAAAGCGCCATAGGACTCTCTACGGCTCCCACGGCCAGCCGGATCTGCATCGCTACCTGCGCCACCTAGAAGAGGTGCTCATCCAGACTGTGGCCCACTTCGGCCTGCAGGGGGAGCGGATCCCTGGCCTAACAGGGGTTTGGGTGCAAGGCCACAAGGTGGCGGCCATCGGCATCAAGGTCTCCCGCTGGGTGACCTACCACGGCTTTGCCCTCAACGTCTGCCCGGATCTAGCTGCCTTCCAAGCCATCGTGCCCTGTGGGATCCCTGACCGGCCCGTGGGATCCCTGGTTCAGTTTTGTCCCCGAGTAACGATGGCGGCAGTGGCCCCGGTGGTGGTGAAGTCCTTTTGTCAGGTCTTTGGGCTGCAAGCTCAGGAAGTTTCCTTATCAGAGTGGTTGGGAGAACGCAAGTCTCTAAAGACTCAAGGCTAATCCACCCCCAACTGGCGCAGCAGTTGCTGCAGGATGGCCTGGTCGGCAAAGTTGCCGCTCTTGGAAAAGAGAGCCAAAGCCTGGCGAAAGTCGGCCATGGCAGCCTCTCGATCCCCCAGTTGCAAGTGGGCTACGCCGCGACTGAAGTAGGCTTCCGGGATCCCTGGATCCAACTGGATGGCCCGCTCCGCATCGGCCAGGGCCTTTTGGGGCTGGCGCAACTGGTTGTAAACGTAGCTGCGGTTAACGTAGGCTGGCGCATAGGTGGGATCCAACTGCACCGCCCGATCCAGATCGGCCAAAGCGGCCACCGCATCCCCGCGCAGCAACTTGAGGGATCCCTGCCAGTTGAACTCGGAAGCGGTGTTTGGGGCCGAGGTCTTCTCAGGAGGAGGTCTATTGGCTAGAGTGAGGGCGGGGGGATGTTACAAGGAAAGCTTCTGGAATAGATGAGCCACCGGCAGGGCAAATCCTGGAATAACCTCTTCACCTTCTAGAAGATCAACCGATTTCAGGAGGCGGTCAGGCTCTTGAGAGCTGCGATACACCAGGACGTAGTGCTCGCTGGGGTGAACCAGCCAAACCAGGCGGCTGCCATTTTCAAAGTACTCCACCAGCTTGTCATGAATTTCTTCAACCGTATTGCGGGGGGAAAGCACTTCAACAGCCAGATCTGGAGCGCCTTCCAAAAATCCTGTGGGCAGTTCAGCCATGCCCTGCAAGCGTTCTTTAGCAAAAAAAGAGATGTCAGGGGAGCGCCAATTTCCACTCTTCATCTTAAAAGCAGTGCTGGAATCTAAAACGATCCCCAGCTTGTTGGACAAAACGTAGGGGGTCAAAGCTGCCAATAGGAGGCTGCAGACATAACCATGGAGTGCCCCCGCGCTTCCCATATCAATTGGCTTCCCATCAACAATCTCGTAGCGATGTCCCTCCCTGGACAACGCCATGAATTCTTCGGCTGTCCAAGCTCTTTTTCCCTGAGTTGGCACAGCTCCGACGGTCATCTGCAAACTCCTTGCTGCTCCTTCGACACCGCAAGCCAAGCCCGCAGGGATCCCCCAGCGGCTTTTCCTCGAGGGGGGACGCCAAAGGCTAAAATAGCCTAGCTCATCCTACTGTACCGACGGAAAAGGCACCTTGATCGAGCGCTACACTCTGCCCGAAATGGGCCAGATTTGGTCCACTGCCCACAAGCTCCAGACCTGGCTGCAGGTGGAGCTGGCTGTCTGTGAAGCGCAAGCGGAGCTGGGGCGGATCCCTCAAGAGGCCCTGCAGGAGATCAAAGCCAAAGCCGCCTTTGACCCGGCGCGGGTTTTGGCAATCGAGGCGGAAGTCAAGCACGATGTTATTGCCTTCCTAACCAACCTCAACGAGCATGTGGGCGAGGCGGGGCGCTACATCCACCTGGGCTTGACCAGCTCGGATGTGTTGGATACAGCCCTGGCCCTGCAGCTTGTGGCCTCGGTTGAGATCCTGCAAGCTCGCCTGGCCGATCTCATCGCTGCTTTGCGCGACCAAGCTCGGCAGTACCGCTACACCCTCATGATCGGCCGCACCCACGGTGTTCACGCCGAGCCGATTACCTTTGGCTTTAAGCTGGCAGGGTGGCTGGCCGAGTGCCTGCGCCACCAAGAGCGCCTAGCTCGCCTGCGGGAAGTGGTGGCGGTGGGCAAGATCTCTGGCGCCGTGGGCACCTACGCCAACGTGCCTCCCCAGGTGGAGCAGTTGGCCTGCGCTCGCCTGGGCCTGAAGCCCGATACAGCCTCGACACAGGTAATCTCGCGGGATCGCCACGCTGAATACGTGCAAACCTTGGCTTTGATTGGCTCTTCCCTAGAGCGCTTTGCTACTGAAATCCGCCACCTGCAGCGAACAGAGGTACTGGAGGCTGAGGAGTACTTTGCCCCCGGCCAAAAGGGATCCTCTGCCATGCCCCACAAGCGCAACCCCATCAAGGCGGAACAACTGACGGGGCTGGCCCGTCTCCTGCGCGGGTATGCCGTCTCGGCCCTAGAAAACATCCCCCTTTGGCATGAGCGGGACATCTCCCACAGCTCGGTGGAGCGGGTTATCCTGCCCGATGCCTCCATCCTCTGCCACTACCTGCTGGTGAACATGGCCGACCTGGTGCGCCACCTGCAGGTTTACACCGGCAACATGGAGCGCAACCTCAACATCTATGGCGGCGTCATCTTCAGCCAGCAGGTGCTGCTGGCTTTGGTGGAGAAGGGCCTTAGCCGCGAGGAAGCTTACCGCCTGGTGCAGGAAAATGCTCATCGCGCCTGGAACCAGCCCGGCGGGGATTTCCGCGCCAATCTGCTGGCGGATCCCCGGGTGATGGCTCACCTCAGCGAGGCGGAACTGCAGGCTTGTTTTGATCCGCGGCGCCACCTAACCCATTTGGACGAGATCTTTGCCCGCCTGGGCATTTGAGGATCCCCTATGGTTTGGCAGCGGCAGCACGTCTTGGGCTTGGCGGATTTTACTCCCGAAGAATACCAGATGGTTTTGCAGACCAGCGCCAGTTTCCAGGAGGTGTTGACGCGGCGGTTGCCCAAGGTGCCCACCTTGCAGGGGAAGGTGGTGGTGACGCTGTTCTTCGAGCCTTCCACCCGCACCCGTACCAGTTTTGAGCTGGCGGCCAAGCGCCTTTCGGCAGATGTGCTCAACTTTTCCCCAGGCACCTCTTCCTTGAGCAAAGGGGAGACGCTCTTGGATACGGCCCGCACCTTTCTGGCCATGGGATCCGATCTCTTAATCGTTCGCCATGCCCAGGCAGGAGTGCCCCAACAATTAGCTGCCGAGATCGACCGCCGCGGATCCCCTGTGGGCGTTCTCAATGCCGGGGATGGACTGCACGAACATCCCACCCAAGGTTTGCTGGATTTGTTTACCCTCTGCAGCCATCTGGATCCCCGGCGTCCCCGTCTGGAGTTGCTGCAAGGGATCAAAATTGCCATTGTCGGCGATATTCTCCACTCGCGGGTGGCCCGCTCCGATATCTACGCCCTGGTGGCCGCCGGAGCTGAGGTTCACTTAGCCGGCCCTCCCACCCTATTGCCCAAAGATTTTGCCCAGTTTGTGCCCGGCCATACGCTCCCTGTCCATTGGCAGCTAGAGCCTGCCCTCGAAGGGGCGCGTTTTGTTATCACCCTACGCCTGCAGCAGGAGCGCATGGGCGAGTTCCTTCTCCCCAGCTTGCAGGAGTACCATCACTTCTTCGGCCTCACGCGGCAGCGGCTGCGCCTGTGCCACCCAGAGGTGAGGGTTTTACACCCCGGCCCGGTCAATCGCGGTGTGGAACTCAGCTCCGAGGTGATGGAGGATCCCGGCTTGAACCTGATTGAGCAGCAGGTCACCCACGGCGTGGCGGTGCGCATGGCCCTGCTGTACCTCATGGGGGGCGGGCGGATCCCAGCTTAGAGCCCAGATCTTTCTCTGCTCGGGGAACATGTAGAGCTGCCCCACGTCTGGAGTGTTGAAGTCCATCTCCTAGCTAATTCTCTCTGTCAAAAGTCGGAAGAAGCTCTGGCCAGAGCTTTTCCCGCCCTGCTGAAATCATGTCCAAGCTTGCCGAGAGGGGAGCAACATCTTTGTATCAAATTTTACACATCTTGGATCTGGATCCAGTTTTTTTGCAGCCGTCTAAGCTTAGCTCTTATTCAAGTTGTGTCCGTTTGATTGGTTGTCAAATGAGATAGAAGTTCAGTCAAACGAGATAGAAGTTCAGCAGCATAAGCCTTTTTGCGGATCCTGGGCTCCAGGATCCTGATTTTGCTGAAATCCAAACTGGCCAAAACCACCAGATGGAAAATCGAGGTTTGGAAACGAGCCAGCACACTCAAAAATATCGATTTTTCTCTTGACTTAACCCAAAGTTAACCTTTAGATATCCTTCCGTTAACTTTGAGGTTATAGAGTTGAAGATGTTGATTTGCCACAGATATTACCTATGCGAACCCTGCTTTCTGCTTTCTCCCTCACCGCTCTAACAGTAGGATTTCTAACAGCGACCTCGGCTCAAGCCCAAACCGTGCAAATCTCCGGGGCGGGCGCGACCTTTGCGGCTCCTTTGCTGCAACGTTGGTTTGACGCCTACAACCGCACCGTAGACCCCACTGTGCAAGTCAGCTATCAGTCTGTCGGTAGTGGTGCTGGCCTAGAGCAGGTGATCAATGGCACTGTGGACTTCGGCGCTTCCGAGGCGCCTTTCTCCGGTGCTCGTCTGGAAAGCTTCCGAGCTAAATACGGCTATGATCCCCTACAGTTGCCTCTGGCGGGAGGGGCCATCGAGTTTGCCTATAACCTGCCCGGCATTGAAGACGGAGAGCTCATCCTGAAGCGGAAAACCTACTGCGGCATCGTGACCGGCGAGATCACCCGCTGGGACGACATTCGCATCAAGGCCGAGAACCCAGGTATAGCAAACAAGCTGCCACCCCTGGACATCACCTGGGTACACCGCTCTGATGGTTCTGGGACTACCTTTGTGTTCACCAACCACATCAGAACTGTCTGCCCTAATTGGACAGCCGGTGCTGGTACTTCTGTCGAGTGGCCTGTTGGCATTGGAGCCCAAGGGAATGAGGGCGTAGCCGCCACCATCAAGCAGGAGCCAGGGGCAATTGGCTACGTGAACCAGTCCTATGCCAAGCTGGAAAAGATGGCCACTGCTCGCTTGGAAAACAAAGCGGGCAACATTGTTGAGTTCTCGACTGCGGCAGCTACCTCGGCGCTTGATGCTCCCATTCCTGATGACTTTGCGCTGTTGGTGCCCGACCCTGAAGGGCCAAATGACTACCCAATCGTGGGCTTGTTCTGGGTGATGCTGTACCGCGAGTATCCCGATCAGCAGAAGCTGACCAAGCTGGTGGAGGCTCTGAAGTGGACCCAGGGGCCAGAGGGTCAAGCCATC
Source organism: Thermostichus sp. OS-CIW-20 (assembly GCF_054061455.1). Classification (NCBI taxonomy): domain Bacteria; kingdom Bacillati; phylum Cyanobacteriota; class Cyanophyceae; order Thermostichales; family Thermostichaceae; genus Thermostichus; species Thermostichus sp. OS-CIW-20. The sequence goes on along the minus strand of NZ_JBSSEF010000004.1, from coordinate 74,910 downwards.
ACCAAGGAGCTGGACTACATCCCTATGCCTGAGGCGGCTATCCAGCGGATCTTTGCAGAGCTGGATTCCATCACCGTTAACCCCAATGCGGTGCGATGACTGGGTTGCAGCCTGAACTCCACTAGAGTGGAGCTGGTGGCCGGCTGAGGAGGCAGATGAGGCTTTCTCGGTCGGCTGCTGGGCTTACCTTGCACGGTGGGATTTTTAGGAAAGTTTTGAACCGAAGATGATCATGGGAGAGAGGCTATGACTTCAGCGGCTACGGGTTATGGTTCACCACCAAACCCGGATATCGATGTTGACATTGAGAAAAAGGCGAGCCTGTCTCGGGCTGTTGATGTGGGCTTTGTCCGCCTGACGCTGGCCTTGGCAGGGTTTGCCGGCATTATCCTCATCTGGGTGATTCTTCAAACCACCGAAGCGGCTCTGCCGGCGATTCAGCAGTTTGGCTTGGGCTTCCTGGTTACTACCCGCTGGAACCCGGTGGAAAACATCTACGGGGTGCTACCACAGATTTATGGCAGTTTGGTAACCTCTCTGGTGGCTTTGATTTTTGCCATCCCTCTGGGCATTGGCACTGCCATCTTCCTGGCGGAAGGTTTTGCCCCCAAGTGGGTAACGGCGCCGATTGGCTTTGCCGTTGAGCTGATCGTGGCCATTCCCAGTGTGGTGCTGGGGCTGTGGGGGATCTTTGTGCTGATTCCAGCAGTGCGGCCCATCTTTCGAGCCATTAACCAGACGCTGAGTTGGATCCCTTTCTTGGGTGGCCCGGCTCCGCGGGGGCCCAGCTTGTTGATAGTGGCTGTGGTGCTGGGGATCATGATCTCTCCCATCATCATCTCCATTACCCGCAGTACCTTTGAATCTCTACCACGCAGCCTAAAAGAGGGCGCTTTGGCTCTGGGGGCAACCCGCTGGGAGACCCTCTTAACGGTGATGATCCCTGCCGGCCTGTCGGGCATTGTCAGCTCGATCATGCTGGCGCTGGGACGGGCCCTGGGAGAGACCATGGTAGCGGCCATGCTTTCCGGCAACGCCAACCGCATCAATATCTCCCTAATGCAGCCGGGATCCACCATTACTGGCTTGATTGCCTCTCAGTTTGGCGAGGCAGGACGCTTGCAGGTTTCGGCTCTCATGTATGCCGGCGTGGTGCTGATGGTGCTGACGTTATTGGTCAACATTGTTGCCGAGATCATCATCCGCAAGTTTCAAAACTTGGAGCAGTAACTTGGGAAGCAGAAAGAAGATAAAGGAGCACTGTTATCATGTCCGACTCAGCACAGCTTGCCCCTGAGAAGGTTGACATCGACATTACTCGTGCCGCCATTGCCCCTGTCCGCAATTACACAGGCATTGTCCTAACCCTGCTGAGTGGCCTCTCTGTGGCGGTGATCATAGCTTCCCTATCTTGGGTGCTGTGGGATGTGGGCAAGGAAGGCATCCAGCGGATAAATTGGGATGTCCTCACCCAGACCCGCTACCCTGCCCCTGGCCTGGCGGAAGGGGGCTTTGGTCACGCAATTGTCGGCAATTTAATGGTGCTGGCTACGGGGGCGGCTTTGAGCTTTCCCTTCGGCATCTTGGCGGCAGTGTACTTGTCTGAATTCGGTCGCGGCACCCGCTTGGCTTATCTGGTTAAGTTTTCCTGCAATGTGCTCACGGGGGTACCGGCCATTCTCTGCGGCCTGTTTGCCTATGCTGTGGTGGTGAGGGGATCCGGCTTTTCGGCTTTCTCGGGAGGGGTGGCTTTTGGCGTGCTGATGCTGCCGATTGTCCTCCGCTCCACCGAGGAGGCGTTGCTGCTGGTTTCGCCCGACATGCGCTTGGCTTCCCTTGGCCTGGGCTCAAATCGCTTTCAGACCACAATGCGCGTTGTTTTGCCGGCAGCGGCACCGGCCATCGTAACCGGGCTAATCCTGGCTTTGGCCCGAGCGGCAGGCGAGGCTGCACCTCTGCTCTTTACCGCCTTCAACAACAATTTCTGGTCTACTAATCTATTTGGCCCGGTGGCTACCTTGCCGGTGATGGTCTACTTTTTCTCCATCATTCCCTACAGGGTGCAGCAGGAGCTGGCTTGGGCGGGCGCTTTGGTTTTGTTAGCCATTGTTTTGGCGGCCAGCTTGATCGCTCGCTTTTTGGTGTACAAGACCAGGAAATAGCCTGAGGATTCTCAACAAAGTCTTGAATCGAACTCTTCGTCGAACTCTAGCTCTTTTTGTGAGTGCTGCCATGCAAACTCAATCTCTTAACCAGACCTCTTACGTTTTCAGGACCGAGAACCTGAATGTCTACTATGGCTCCAATCTGGCGGTAAGAAATGTTACTCTGGACATCCCAGCCCGACAGATTACTGCGTTTATCGGCCCTTCCGGCTGTGGCAAAAGCACGATTCTGCGCTGTTTTAACCGCACCAACGATTTGATCCCCGGTGCTCGTGTAGAGGGCAAGCTCACCTACCACGGCAAGGATCTCTACGCCAAAGAGGTCGATCCGGTGGCGGTGCGGCGGCGTATCGGCATGGTCTTCCAAAAGCCCAATCCCTTCCCCAAAAGCATTTACGACAACGTGGCCTACGGCCCGCGGGTGCTGGGGATGAAGGTGGACTTGGACGAGGTGGTGGAAACTTCGCTGAAGCGGGCCGCCCTCTGGGACGAGGTGAAAGACAAGTTGAAAGAAAACGGCCAGTCTTTGTCCGGGGGGCAGCAGCAGCGCTTGTGTATTGCCCGCGCCCTGGCGGTGCAGCCGGATGTGATTTTAATGGACGAGCCCTGCTCGGCGTTGGATCCCATCTCCACCCGTCGCATCGAGGAGCTGATGAAGGAGTTGGAGCAGGACTACACCATCATCATCGTCACCCACAACATGCAGCAGGCCAGCCGTGTCTCGGATATGACGGCTTTTTTTAGCGTGGAGCTGGTGGGATCCAACCGCGTGGGCGAACTGGTGGAGTTCGACCGGACGGAAGTGATCTTCAACAGCCCCGCCAAAGAGGCGACCCGAGACTACGTGGAAGGCCGCTTCGGCTAAAGCAGGGATCCCTGGGGAGGAATTTTGTTGGATACTGTTCTCGACAAGCCTTTTCGCCGGCCATTTCTTGAATAAGCTGGCATTCGATGGGGATCCCGATGACCGTTGCCGCCTCTGAAAAGCTGCAGGCCTTGCTTTCTCAGCTGGCCGACCTGGAAACTGTTACCGATCCGGCGCAAGTTGCCAAGTTATCGCTGGACTTTTACCACTACAGCCCTGTGCTCAGCCGGCAGTTGAGCGACAAGCGAGGGGACTTGGTGGTGCGCCCGGCGGACGAACAAGAGGTTGTGCGGGTGGCAGCAGCCTGTGCCAAGTGGAGAGTTCCCCTGACGGTGCGCGGTGCCGGTACCGGTAATTACGGCCAATGTATCCCGCTGGCCGGGGGCGTGATCCTGGACATGAGCAAGCTCAACCAGGTGATCTGGGCCAAGCCGGGTCTGGCGCGGGTGCAGGCGGGGGCCAAGCTGATGGCCATCGACAAACAGACCCGCGAGCTGGGCTGGGAGATCCGTATGGCCCCTTCCACCTACCGTACGGCCACTATTGGGGGGTTCATTGCCGGGGGCAGCGGCGGCATTGGCTCTGTGACCTACGGCCAATTGCTGGATCGGGGCAACATCTTGGGGCTGCGGGTGATCACAGTCGAAGAGGAGCCGCGGGCCCTGGAGCTGCGGGGAGACGACGTGTTTAAAGTCAGCCATGCCTGGGGCCTCAACGGGATCATCACAGAAGTAGAGATCCCGCTGGCGCCGGCCTACCCATGGGCAGAGCTGGTGGTGGCCTTTCCCCCTGAGGTGGGGTTTATGCCCTGCGCCCACTTTGGGCAGGCCCTGGCCGAGGCAGATGGGATCCTCAAGAAACTCATCAGCCTGCACGCTTGGCCGATCCCTCGTTACTTCGTCCCCCTGCAGGACTACTTGCCCCAGGGATCCGCCGTGGCCCTGGTGATGGTGGCCGAGCCCAGCCTGGAGCCGTTGCTGGAGCTAATTCGGGAACATGGCGGCCAGGTGGTCTACAACAAAACGGCGCAGGAGGCGGCCAAGGGGATCTCGCTGGGGGAATTTTCCTGGAACCACACCACCCTGCACTGCCGCAGCGTGGATCCCAATTTGACCTATCTACAATCGATTTTCCCGCCCGACCGGGAGCTGAAGTTGGTGCAGCACCTGTACGAGCACTTTGGCGACGAAGTGCTGATGCACCTGGAATGGATTCGCATACGCGGCCAGGTTGCCCCGGTCGGCCTGCAAATTGTGCGCTTTACCACTGAAGAACGCCTCAACGAGATCATGCGCTATCACGAGGCGCAGGGAGTCTTCATCGCCAACCCTCACACCTACATCATCGAAGAGGGGGGTCGCAAGGTGATGGATCCGCGCCAGATCCGATTCAAGGAAGAAGTGGATCCCTACGGGTTGCTTAACCCCGGCAAGATGCGCAGTTGGCAAGGGCGGGCTTCTGCTTGACAGTGCCGAGAGGTCTCTATCCTTAGGCGATCTCTGAGTTTCCTCTTCCAAAAGGAGAGGGGCTTGGCAGCCAATCTTCTGCCAAGGCCAGCTCCAAAGCATAGGGACAAGTCTCCGGAAAGGCCGAGATATCCATACCGGTTTGCTGAGCTGCATGGCGGCGTGCCCGTTGATAGCTCTTTTCCAGTTGCTCGGCCAGATATCCTCTTAAGCTGGGGCTATCTTCGAGGGCCAATTCAATTTGGGTTCGCGCATCTGTGATGGAATCCAACCAGCTATCTGAGCGGCGCTGAGGTTGATATTGCCACTTGAGCAAATGCAGGAGAAGGCGAGTTAATTGGCTGGTCATCCCTCGCCGTTCGCTCTTACCCAAATCCTCAACCTCTTCAATTAAATGGATTAGATCAATTTCTTGCCAACGTCCCTCCCGCAAGAGCTGGGTTGTTTGGGCAATCCACAAGTTAAAATCTGCAAAGTATAGGTTGCTCACGGTTCTATCCTGCCGCCTGTATGTAGTCGTTTCAGCTCCAGCCGGGACAATGCCCTCCTGCCCAACTTCTCAATCTCAGAGATCCTGGCACTCTGAATATCTCAGCCTAATCGCCGCTGACCCTGCAGTTAAGCTATCGTTCGCTGCGGGGACTATCTATCCAAGATTTTAACTACAGTAGTAATTGATGGCCAAAGCCCCTACTAAAGTGAACTGAAAAGTCAGGAGCACCAAGTAGAAAATGGCGCGGGGCCTGAACAAAGTCAGCATCAAGCCAATGGCCTTCAGGTCCACCATCGGCCCAAACACCATAAAGGCCAACAGGGATCCCGGCGTGAAGGTGGCGGCAAAGGAGAGGGCAAAAAAGGCATCCACCGTCGAGCAAATGGAGATGATCCCGGCCAGCGCCATCATGATCAGGATCGAGACCAGCGCATCTTGGCCATAATCCAGCACAAACGAACGCGGGATCACCGTCTGCACGAAGGCCGCTACTGCCGAGCCCAGGATGAGCACGGATCCCAGCTCGCGAATCTCTCTAGCCCAGGTTTGCAGCAGCAGCAATCCCTTTTGCCGCCAAGAGAGAGCAGGGGCAGCGGCCAGCGCCGCCCGATACACCTCTTCAGCCCTCTGCAGAGTGGCCAGGGATCCGCCAGAGGGAGCAGGGCCTCGCGAGCCAATCCAGAAGGTGCCCCCCTGCAACAACGGCGAGCGGGAGGTGCTTTTCAGAGCTGCCTCTTGGCAGCGGTTGCGCTGCAGCTCTCGCCAAACCGCCGGTTGCAACAAAGGCTCCAGATCTTTTTGCACGCTGAAGAGCAAGCCGATGGCCACCGCAATGCCAAAAGAAAAAAGAACCCGGTAGGCCACCAGCTCCGGCATGTTGCGAAAGGCAATCCACGTGGAAAAGATCACCACCGGGTTAAACACCGGCGCTGCCAACAAAAAAGCCACCGCCACATGGGGTGGGATCCCCTTGATCACCAGTTGCCGGGCCACCGGCAGGTTGCCGCACTCGCACACCGGAAAAAAGAACCCCAAAGCACCGCCAGCCACCGCGCTGCCGATTTTGCCTTTGGGCAGGAAGCGGGCCAACTGGGATCCCTCTACAAACACCGCCATCAGCCCCGAAAGGAACACCCCCAAGAGCAAAAAGGGCATGGCCTGCACCACGATGCTCAAAAAGAGGGTGAACCCATCGCGCCAGAGAGGAGAATCCAAAAGGCTCAACGCACCACCTCACACCAATTTGGGCTCTATTGAGTTGGGATCCCGGCCCAGCGCCCTGTCAAACGGCTCTCAACCCCGCTCTTCTATAGGGATGTAGCGTTGCTGGCGTTCACCTGTGTACACCTGGGTGGGTCGGAAAAGCCGATTATCGGACAACTGCTCCCGCCAATGGGCCAGCCAACCCGCCGCTCGGGCAATGGCAAACACCGGTGTAAACAAATCTTCTGGGATCCCCAGCTTGGCGTAGACCAACCCTGAGTAGAAGTCCACATTCGGGTAGATCCCCTTCGGCCCCAGCAACTCCTCACACACCCGCTCCACCTCCAGGGCAATGTCGTAGTACTTGTCGTGGCCGTAGCGCTCGAACAGCTCCTCTGCCAGCCGCTGCAGGATGGTGGCCCGCGGATCCTTCACCTTGTAAACGCGATGGCCCATGCCCATGATGCGCTCTTTTTTGGCCAGCTTCTCTTCGATAAACGAGCGCACATTTTCCACCGAGCCGATTTGTCGCAACAGCCTCATCACCTGTTGGTTGGCCCCCCCGTGCAACAGCCCCGAAAGGGTACCCACCGCCGTGGCCAGGCTGCTATAGGGGCTGGCCAGGGTAGAGGCGCTCACCAGCAGGGCAAAAGTAGAGGCATTGACTGTGTGTTCGGCGTGCAAGATCAGGCAGATGTCAAAAATGCGGGCCAACCAGGGATCCGGCTTCTTGCCGGAGAGCATGTAGAGGAAATTGGCGGCATGATCCAGGCTGTCGTCGGGGGGGATGGGATCGTTGCCCTGGCGCATCTGGTGAAACATCGCCACCATCGTCGGCAGCTTGGCGAGCAGACGGGTAACCGTGCCGAACACGTAGTCGGGATCCGCCTCTCGCACCGGATAGAACATCCCCAGACTGGCAACACAGGTTTGCAGGGCATCCATGGGGTGGCCCGACTCGGGAAACGACTTGATCATGTCGCGGATGCGGTATTTCACCCGCCGATGGCTGCGGACGGCCTGATCGAAGTTGTCCAGCTCGGCTTGCGTCGGCAGCTTGCCGAAGATCAGCAGATAGGCCGTCTCCAGAAAGGTGCTCTGGGCCGTCAGTTCCTCGATGGGAATGCCCCGATACTCCAGGATCCCTGCCTGGCCATCGACAAAACTAATGTTAGAGCGCGTGGCCGGAACGCCTTCTAGCCCCGGCCTGTATTCGCCATCCGCCATAGTCGGATCCCTGAAATGAGCCCCCCCAAGGAGAGAACAGGGGCGTCACTACATTCGCTACATTAAAGCAGATCTGGATCTCTGAAGCCAGATCCCGCCTTTGCCTACCCTGAGAAGGGCTTTGGCAACCCATATCAGCCAGGGTGAGAAAGACCCTGCTCCGGTATCAGGTTTGCCTCGGAGCACCTCGCCAGTTAATGTACGGGATCCCGACCGGAGAGTCGCCAGCGGTTGAGGCGAGAGAAGGTCTCCGGGTTCAAATAGAAATCAATGCCCCGCCTGCTCGGCAGCCGCTTGGGCTGGATGCGCCGGATCTGCTCTTGAGCCTGCTGCACTTCTGCCCACAGTTGTTCTGCCGAGAGCCATTCTGCGTTGTAGCCGCCGATCACCCACTGCTGGACGCGATCTGAGGTGGCCACCCGTACCCGATAAGCCTTTGCCTGCAACTGAGCACAGAGCCGTTCGATGCAGGCGTCGGCAGTTTCCCCGTAAGCAGTGTAGAAAATCTCGATGCCGGAGGGAGAACGCTCCTGTCGGGCAGGAGTGGGCTGGGTATAGGCGTCGTACACCACAGTCGCCCGGTAGCCGCGGAAAGCCACGTAGCTGGCCAAAGATTCCACCAAGCGCAGACGCGCCAAGTCCAGCAGGGAGCGACGTGCCAACTTCTTTAGGGTGGGCCAAGCTCCGATGATGTTGTAGCCGTCAACCAATAAAACTGTGGGGGAGGAAGCTGTCATGCATAGTGGTGGATCCCTTGCCCAGGATCGCACCAATTTGTATCAGTTTGCACCCTTATCCTAATCCTTATCAAAGAGCGCCGTAAAGACCCTTTTGAGGCTGGCCCACTCACAGTCTTGGGCTTGCAAGTGAACCAGGAGAGGAAGACTGCCTCAAAGACGCCCCCCAGGGGTTGCAAGTCCTCAAGGAAAGCAGTCGTAAGGGGTCTGCCTCAGGCCCAAAGCTTTTTTCTACGCGACTTCCCTTGAGCGGTTGGGTGTTACTTTTCGCCTGAGTTCGCCCGCAGGTTTGTCGAGAAGACCATTTTTACCGCACCCGAGCTAGCAAGTTAAGATGTGTTACGAGATCCGTCGGGACTTCTATGGGCGCAATACCGTCAACAGCAGCAGTAACCAAACCAGTGGCAACCCAGCCTCGACCGGCTTCGGCAGCGGCGGGGGCTGAGGTTACCCTGTCGCAGCCAGCCCTGCGCTACGATCCGGAGCAATTGGCCGAGCAATACCGGGGGCGCTGGGATCTGGTGCTGGGGCGTCTATTCCAGTTGATCACCCCCTTTTTGGGTCTGTTGGCCTGGGTGTTTTGGGATCGCTGGCGAGGGGTGGAGCTGAAAAATCGGCCCAAGCACGCGGCGCGGCTGCGGGAGATCCTCACGGAATTGGGGCCGACAGCTATCAAAATTGGCCAGGCTCTCTCCACCCGTCCTGACCTGGTCTCGCCTCTTTTTTTAGAAGAACTGGCCAAGCTTCAGGATGAGCTGCCCCCCTTCGACAATGCCACCGCCTTTGCCCTTATCCAGTCGGAGATCGGCCAATCGGTAGAGCAGATCTTTCGCGAGATCGGCCCGGAACCGGTTGCCGCTGCCAGCCTGGGGCAGGTTTACCAGGCCTATCTGCACACAGGGGAGAAAGTCGCCGTCAAGGTGCAGCGGCCCGATTTGATCGGGCGCATCTCCCTGGACATGTACATCATCCGCAGCCTGGCCGCCTGGGCCAAGCGCACCTTCCGCCGCATCCGCAGCGACTTGGTGGGCATTGTGGATGAGTTTGCCGGGCGGCTTTACGAGGAGATGGACTACACCCAAGAGGGCCACAACGCTGAGCGCTTCCTGGAGCTGTACCGCCACCCCTCCATCTACGCCCCGAAAATCTATTGGCAGTACACCCGCACCAAGGTGCTGACGATGGAGTGGATCGACGGCATCAAGCTGACCCAACTCGACAAAATTGCCGCTGCAGGGCTAGATGGACGGCACCTGATCGAGATTGGGGTTAACTGCTCCCTTAAGCAGCTTTTGGAGCATGGCTTTTTCCATGCTGACCCCCATCCGGGCAACCTCTTGGCCATGCACGACGGGCGGCTGGCCTACATCGACTTTGGCATGATGAGCACCATCCAGCCCCACCAGCGCTACGGCCTGATCAAGGCCATCGTCCACTTGGTGAACCGGGATTTTGTTGCCTTGGCGCAGGACTACGTGGATCTGGAGTTCCTGGATCCCGATACGGATCTCACCCCCATCATTCCCGCTTTGGAAGCTGTCTTTGCCGAGGCCCTGGGCAGCTCCGTGGCCGAGCTGAACTTCAAAAGCATCACGGATAAGCTCTCGGGGGTGATGTACGATTTTCCCTTCCGCGTGCCTGCCTACTACGCCCTGATCATCCGCTCTTTGCTCACCCTGGAGGGGATCGCCATCAGTTTGGATCCCAATTTCAAGGTGTTGAGCGTGGCCTATCCCTATGTGGCCCAGCGGCTGCTCACCGACCCGGCTCCAGAGCTACGCGCCGCCCTGCGGGAGCTGCTGTTTAACCAGGGGCAATTCCGCTGGAACCGCCTGGAGAACCTGCTGCGCAACGCCGCCAACAGCGAAGACTTTGACCTGCAGGGATCCCTGGAAAAGGCCGTCGATTTTATCTTTTCCGAGCGGGGGGCTTTCTTGCGGGAGCGGCTGGTGGATGTGCTGTTCTCCAGCTCGGGGAACGGCACCTCAGACGGCTTGGCTCATTTGCAACGTCTGTGGGAACTCCTCAGCCGCAACCCGACCTTTCAGCCGCTGCAGCTTCTGCCCATCGTCGCCAAGATAGCCACCAAGCCGGAAGCCCAGCAACTGGGCCGGCAATTGGCCTCCCGCTGGTTGCAACGCTCGGCAGCCCGGCTTATCCGCGACCTATTGTTGTCGGAGGATGAGAAAAAGCCCGTAAACGGGCACAACGGGAGCCCTGGGCCGATGAAAGCTGCAAAACCTGCTGCTGCCTGACCTTCCCCTTGCGCTGAACAGACCAGAACCTTTCTGCTCTGCGGGGCAACAAGACCAGCCTCCGGGAAAAAGCTTTGGGTTGCCCCGCGAGTGTCGGCCACTAACTAAGAAGAGCAAGCCGGGAAAATCCCAACGACATCTTTATGTTGAGAGAAGCAGGCAGAAGGAACTTTCCCGGCTGAACCCAATGGCGCAGTCTCTTCAGCGTAGTTCAGGTCTGCCCCGACGAGAGTCTACCTCTCCTAGCTGGCGCTCTCGTCTTTGGGGCTGACGGCATTGAGGGCTAGCGTCATCCACTCAGAAAATTCATCGCGGCGGAAAACCTGGGGGCAGGAGCGCGGGCCAAAACGCAGCAGGCTGGGCATGCCGTACTCCTTGAGGCGGTTCTGCAGCCAGGTGCCAACGCCGGTTTTGCCGTCGTTGGGCATTTCGGTTTGGAAGTCGCTGTACATCAGCAACAACTGGCTGCGAGATTGGAGCACAGCATTCTCTTGGATCAACTTCGGCAGGGAGAGGCTGGCGGCTGGATTGGCCCCTTTGATCCCTTTGGCCGATTCACGGCGACGGCTGCGGGAACGGGAGTTGGCATTTTCGCGGTTCTTACGGGCTTTCGGTTCAATGGTCATAGAATCTCCTAGACGACTGAGTGGTTCCCCAAAAGGGGTAAAAGCCGGAACTCGCAGGCTGAGGACAGAGCCCGCCGCGGAAGGTAGCTCGATGAGTCCAATGTTGGGGCAATCGCTGAGAAGAGGAACACACGCTCTCAGTTAAGCGAAGGGAGAACTGCGCCAGCTTGCCACAAAAGCTCGAGGTTCCTTGCCTGCAGCAGCAATCTACAGCGCGTCGAGTTCCTGGCCGCCCATCCGAGACTTGCCTTCGTCTTTCCTGGCGGAGGTTAGTTTGGTTACCACAGATCCGCAGGGTAAAGAAGCCCGGATGCTACCTTTTATATTGGCCTAAAACTGAACCGATGAACACTCTCTGGTCGAGCACAAATTTAGGTCTGAAGGTTTTGTCGCCCGTTGCGGATCACCCGCAGAGACTCCAACAGCCGCAGCTCTAGGTCTTGCAAAACCTGATCCACGTAATGATGGGCCTCCCGTTGTAGGCGCTCCGACTCCTGCAGCGTCTGTCGCCGCACCTCCTCGCTCTGTTGGTAGGTTTGTCGCAGCAACTGTTCTGCCTGCGCTTGAGCCTGGCGTAGGATGGTCGATTCGCTGACGAGCTGCTCGGCGCGGCGCTGGGCCACGGCCACGATCTCCTGGGCGTAACGATGGGCCTCGGCCAAAATCTGATCCCGCTGGCGCAGCACCTCCTCGGCTTCCTCCAAGGCTGTGGGCAGGTTGAGGCGGATGAAGTCCAACTGCTCCAGGATCTTCTCTTCGTCGATAAGGGTGCGAGACCAGAACAGACGAGGACTGCTGAGAATGGCTGCCTCCAGTTGATCCAAAGCCTCCTGGACGCGCATCAGCGCCAGGGTCTGTTCCCCAAGCAGGTCACCGGCGCGATTGAGGGCATCGGGGGGCAATTCTCGCATCAGGCCAGAGAGTGGGTGGCTGGGCTGAGCTAAGCAGGCAGGATAACGCCTACCATATCAGGTTCTCGCGGTTCTGAGCCTGGGCGGCTTCCCCCTGGTTCCTATCCCTCTTCAGCCGGGGGGACAGAAACCGGTCTCTGTGGCAAACTGAGGGGAAGTTGTTGGATTGCGATCTGCCCATGCCACAGCCGCAGCCTCCTCGTCGACTGGAAGATCAATTTGTGGAGAATGTCTCCCGCTACCCTACCTACTTCATTACCGTCTTGCTGGGGGGGATCTGGGCTGGCTTACAGCCTTTTGTTAACCTGTACCGCAAAAGTCCGACCTCGGCAGCCCTGGTTGTGCTGGGATCCCTGCTGTTGCTGCTGTTTGTCTATTTCACCCTGCGAGGCATGACAGGGCACACTCTCCTGCCGGCGTGGATGTTGCGTTGAGGGCAGGGGGGATGGACGAAGCGATAGAGTGGACGCCAGAAGCAGAGGCGCGCCTTAAAGAAATCCCCTTCTTTGTGCGTCCGGCTGCCCGTAAGAAGATTGAACAGTTTGCCCGCGAAGCCGGGATCCAGAAGATCACAGTGGCAGTTTACGAGCAGGCCAAGCAAAAGTTTGGCTCTTGAGGGATCCCCCCTGCTGGCCATAGCAGGGAGATTGGGTTTGCCGCTAGCTTGGTAGAGGTGTTCTCCTCTGTTTTTTGCAACTCATGGCAGATTGGATCCTGTTGGCACTGGTGGGTTCTGCAACCTACCTGCTGCTGCAAAAAAGTGTGGCCCGCCTCTCCAAGGTGCCCTGGCGGATCCTGTGGCTGGTGATGATGATGCCCCCTTTGATCTGGGTGCTGGGGCGTCAGGTGTTTCAGTACGAAATGCCCCCCCTGCTCATGTTGGGGCTGTTTCTGGCTTCCTATTTTACCAGCATGACTTTGGTACGCCGGGGGCGCCTCCGACCTCCAACGGCAGGCTCTCAACCGGGGGCGGAAAACACCTCGCCGGTTGCGGGATCGGATCGCGAGTCTTTGCTTGAAGCAGAGGAAGAAAAGGAGGACAGTGCTGCAGATCTGGCCTCGGCGGCTCTTGTCCACACCCCCATCTCGGAGGTGCCGCGAGAAAAGCTCAACCACTGCTTCCCCTGGAATGTTTTTTATTTGCAAAGCGTGGAGTACCGTCCCCAGGCCATCATCTGCCGCGGCAATTTGCGGGCGGATCCCACGGAAGCCTATGAGCGGGTGCAGCGCAATGTAGAAAACACTTTTGGCAAACGCTTCTTGGTGGTGCTGCAGGAGGGGTTTGCCGGCAAGCCTTTTTTTGCCTTGGTGCCCAACCCGGCGGCACGGCGCTCCCTAACCCGTCAGCAGGAGTGGCCTCTGCTGGCGCTGGGGCTGCTGCTGTTTACCTTTTGGACGACTCTCACTGCCGGGGCCCAGGCGGCTGGGGTCGGCCCTGACCGGCTGCTGCATCTCCCGTCTCTGCTGAAGGGGTTGCCCTACGCAGTTGGGATCCTGGCCATTCTGGGATTCCATGAGGGGATCCGCTACTGGGTGGCCCGCTGCCACGGCATCAAAACCTCGCTGCCCTATTTCATCCCGGTGCCCTTTGTGTTGGGAACTTTCGGGGCTTTCATCGAGCTGAAAGAGCCGGTGCCCAACCGCAAGGTGTTGTTTGATATTGCCATTGCCGGGCCGCTGGCGGGCAGCCTGGTTGCTTTGGCGATGTTGCTGCTGGGGCTGTCCTTTTCGGCGCCTGGGGATCCGCCGGCGGTGCCGGAGGGGCAGCCCACCCCAATTAGCTTCCATCGCATCGACCCACGCCTCTCGGTGCTGCTGGCGATCTTGGCGCGTATGGTGCTGGGGGATCAGTTGCAGCCGGGCCAGGTGATCGATCTGCACCCCCTGGCCTTTGCCGGCTGGCTGGGTCTAGTGGTGGTTGCCTTTAACCTGGTGCCGGTGGGCCAACTGGATGGGGGCCACATTGTCCACGCCATCTATGGCCAGCAGATGGGGGCCAATGTGGGGCGAGTGACTCGCTGGCTGGTGCTGCTGCTGGCTTTGACGGTGCAGCCCTGGCTACTCTTGTGGGCGCTGCTGCTGTTTGTCATCTCCAGCGCCGACGAGCCGGCCCTCAACGACGTCACGGAGCTGGACGAGGGGCGGGATCTGCTGGGGCTGGGGATGCTGACGCTGCTTGTGCTGATCCTGCTGCCGGTGCCACCCTTTTTGCAAAGCTGGCTTGGCCTGGCCTAGTTCGGGATAGGATCCAAACCACGTCAACCAGCTCAGCCCTGGCTATGCAAGCGGGTTTAATTGTCCAGAAGTACGGCGGCACCTCCGTCGGCTCCATCGAGCGCATCCAAGCCGTGGCCCAGCGGGTGGCCCACACGGTGGAGCAGGGGAAGCGGGTGGTGGTGGTGGTCTCGGCAATGGGAGAAGAAACGGATCGCCTGGTGGAACTGGGGGAACAGATCTTGCAGGGATCCCCGACCACGCCGGCCCAGTGGCGGGAGTGGGACATGCTCCTGTCTACGGGTGAGCAGGTCAGCATTGCCCTGCTGGCGTTGGCGCTGCAGCGCTTGGGCTACCCTGCCCTCTCCTTGACGGCGGCCCAGGTGGGCATCGTCACCACCCGGGATCACGGGCGGGCCCGCATTTTGCACATCCACACCGACCGCCTCTGGCAACACCTAGAGCGGGGAGAGGTGGTGGTGGTGGCCGGGTTTCAGGGCATCACCAGCCCGGCGGAGCTGGAGATCACCACCCTGGGGCGGGGGGGATCGGACACCACAGCGGTGGCCTTGGCGGTGGCTTTGGGGGCAGAGCTGTGTGAGATCTACACCGATGTGCCGGGGATCTTTACCACCGACCCGCGCAAGGTACCCGAGGCCAGGCTGTTGCCGGAGATTACCGCCGACGAGATGCTGGAGCTGGCCAGCCTGGGGGCGCAGGTGCTCCACCCCCGCTCGGTGGAGATTGCCCGCAACTACGGCGTCAAGCTGCGGGTGCGCTCCAGCCTGGAACCGTTGCAGGCGGGATCCGAGGGCACCCTCATTCTTGCTCCCCCTCCCCGTCCTCGCCCCGCCGACAGCAGCATTGAGCTGGGCCAGGCAGTGGATACGCTGGAGCTGGATCGGGATCAGGCCAAGTTG
This sequence comes from Thermostichus sp. OS-CIW-20, assembly GCF_054061455.1. Classification (NCBI taxonomy): domain Bacteria; kingdom Bacillati; phylum Cyanobacteriota; class Cyanophyceae; order Thermostichales; family Thermostichaceae; genus Thermostichus; species Thermostichus sp. OS-CIW-20. The sequence continues at coordinate 59,828 of NZ_JBSSEF010000004.1, read as the reverse complement.
GTGCTGGTGGGAGTGCCGGATCGCCCGGGCATTGCCGCGCAACTGTTCCAGGAAATTGCGGCAGCCGGGATCAATGTCGATTTAATCCTGCAGTCGCTCCACCTCAGTGCAGCCGAGGGATCCCCTATCAACGACATTGCTTTTACCGTCAGCCGGGCGCAGGCGGCCCAGGCGGCAGCCGTGGCGCGGCAGGTGGGCCAGGAGCTGGGGTGTAGGGAAGTCATCGTCGATGAGGCGGTGGCCAAAGTCAGCATTGCCGGGGTGGGGATGATGGGCCGCCCGGGCATTGCCGCCCAGATGTTCCAGGTGCTGGCAGAAGCTGGGATCAATCTCCAAATGATCTCCATGTCGGAGATCAAGGTGAGCTGTGTGGTGGCTGACGAGCGGGCTGGGGAGGCCGCCCTGGCGCTGGGGGAAGCGTTCCAGGTGATCCCCCATTTGCATCGGGTCAAGGCAGCCCCTTGCGGGGATCCCCGCCCAAGCGACCACCCGGTGCGCGGCGTTGCCCTGGATTTGAAGCAGTCGCGGCTGGGCCTGCGCAAGGTGCCGGATCGCCCGGGGACGGCTGCCCATCTGTTTGGACGCCTGGCCGCTGCCGGTATCATCGTCGACACCATCATCCAAAGCCAGCGGGGCTACCACAACGGGATCCCCAGCACCGACATCGCCTTTACGGTGCCTCAGGATCAGGCCAGGGCGGCTGAGGCCGTGTGCCGGCAGGTGGCCGAGGAGCTGCAGGCGGCGGGGGTCGAGACCGACCACGACATTGCCAAAGTCAGCATCGTCGGTGCCGGGATGGAAACATATCCCGGCGTGGCTGCCCGTTTGTTCAAGGCTCTGGCCGACGCCGGGATCAACATTGAGATGATCGGCACCTCAGAGATTAAGGTGAGCTGCGTGGTGCGGCGGGAGCAGGGGGTGCGTGCCCTCCAGGCCGCCCACCGTGCCTTCGGGCTGGATCGACCCTAGTCCACCTTGGCCGCTAGCAAGAGAGGAAAGTGGTGGGCGTTGGGGGCGTGCATGGCCTGGATCCCCAGATTGGCGCGGTTGATCAAATCGGCGTAGGTGGGGATGAACCGGCCCTGGCTGTCCAGGAGGGACTGGTTAAAGTTAAAGCCGTTGAGGTTAAAGGCCATCATCCCAATGCCGATGGCTGCCGCCCAAATCCCTACGGTGGGCAGAGCCGCCATCCAGAAGTGGACGGAACGGCTGTTGCGCCAGCCAAGGCCGGGGATCCCCAGCCGCCCCAAGAAGGCGTAGTGGCCGGCCAGGAAGTTGTAGGTAACTTCTTCTTGGCCAAAGCGGTAGCCAGCATTGGCCGACTCCTCCTCCGAGGTCTCCCGGATCAGGCTGGAGATCACCAGCGAGCCGTGCAGAGACGCCAGCAGGGCGCCGCCAAACACCCCCGCCACCCCCAGCCAACTGGTGGGGTGCATCAAGATGTTGTGTTCCGCCTGGAAGGCCAGCATGAAGTGGAAGGTGCCGGCAATGCCCAGCGGCAGCCCCTCCGAAAAGCTGCCCTGGCCGATGGGATAGACCAAGAGCACCGCCGTCGCAGCCGCCGCTGGGGCGGAGAAAGCCACCGCAATCCAGGGGCGCATGCCCAGCCGGTAGCTCAGCTCCCACTGCCGGCCCAAATAGCACCAGATGCCGATTAAAAAGTGGAGCACGATGAGCTGGTAGGGGCCGCCGTTGTAGAGCCACTCCTCCAAAGAGGCAGCTTCCCAGATGGGGTAAAAGTGCAGGGCAATGGCGGCTGAGGTGGGCACCACCGCCGCAGAAATGAGGTTATTGCCCCCCAACAAAGAGCCGATCACCGGCTCGCGGATCCCGTCCACATCCACCGGCGGAGCGGCAATAAAAGCGATAACAAAACAGAAGACCGCCGCCAACAACGTCGGGATCATCAATACGCCAAACCAGCCGATATACAGCCGATTTTCGGTGCTGGTGATCCATTGACAAAAACTTTCCCAACTCCAGAGCCGCCGCGCGGCCGCGGAGCGACGAATGACCGTACTCATAGGCCAACTCCTAGAAAATTTCACCAAAGCCCCTCTCTCTTGGGCTTGCCAAGCCGACGTCAGGAGAGCGCCCGACAAGGCCTGGCCTGAGGGAGCTTTCTTCCAAACTAGACAGTTTTCGGGATGCCGGCAGGGATCCCTAACTTGCGCAGCCAGAATGTGAAACAAATTGATTTATCGATACAAATAGGCAAATCAGTGTTGCGATTTTGATGCATTGGTCTCAGCTTTTCCTGGGCAGCCAAAGCCACTTTCGCCAACCGAGAACTTCAGAGTTTCTTAAGGTTAAGGTCTTAAGAATTTCTTCAGAAAGGCAACCCAAGAAGGCTGAGATCTATCGTCCCATTTCGGCGTGAAACTCCTGCAGCGACTTCACCCCCAGGGATCCCGACTGCAGAGCGCGGATGGCGGCAGCGGTGGCTCTGGCCCCGGCCAGGGTGGTGACCAAGGGGATCTTGTAGGCCAGGGCAGTGCGGCGGATCTTTTGGCCATCTTGCTGCGCCTCGACACCGGAAGGGGTGTTGACGATGAGCTGAATCTGGCGGTTTTTGATGGCGTCGATGACGTGGGGCCGGCCCTCGTGCAGCTTGAGCACCTTCTCGACGGGGATCCCGTGCTCGGCCAAAACTTTCTGGGTTCCGGCAGTGGCCAGCAGGCGAAAGCCTAGCCTGACCAACTCCTGGGCCACTGGGATCACCGCCTGCTTGTCGCGGTCGTTGACGCTGATGAACACCGTGCCCTCTAGGGGCAGGTCCTGGCCGGCAGCCAGTTGCGCTTTGGCAAAGGCGCGGCCAAAGTCCGTATCAATCCCCATCACCTCACCAGTAGAGCGCATCTCCGGCCCCAGCAGCGTGTCGGTGCCGGGGAACTTGTGAAACGGCAGCACCACTTCCTTAACAGCCACGTAGGGCGGGATCACCTCCTGGGTAAAGCCCAGCTCTGCCAGGGTTTTGCCGCTCATCACCTGGGCAGCGTAGGCGGCCAGGGGGTGGCCAATGGCTTTGCTGACAAACGGCACGGTGCGGGAAGCGCGCGGGTTGGCTTCCAGAACGTAAACCTGCTCCTTCTGGACGGCGTATTGGACGTTAATGAGCCCCACCACCTTGAGAGCTTGGGCCAACTTCACCGTCCAGTCGCGGATCACCTGCAGCACAGCAGGGCTGAGAGTGCGGCTGGGCAAGACACAGGCAGAATCCCCGGAGTGGATCCCGGCCTGCTCGATGTGCTCCAGGATCCCGCCAATGGTTACAGCCCCGGTGTGGTCGGCAATGGCATCCACATCCACCTCCACCGCGTCTTCCAGAAACTGGTCCACCAGCACGGGACGGTCGGGATCCACCGCCACGGCTAGCTGCATGTAGCGCCGCAGGTCTTGATCCGAGTAGACAATCTCCATGGCCCGTCCCCCCAGCACATAGCTGGGCCGCACCACCACCGGGTAGCCGATGCGGCGGGCAATCTCCAGGCTTTCTTCCACGCTGCGGGCAATGCCGTGGGCCGGCTGGCGGATCCCCAATTCCTCGAGCAGGCGCCCAAACCGGCCGCGATCTTCGGCTATGTCGATGGAGTCAGGAGCAGTACCCCAGATAGGCGCTTGGGCTGCGGCTAGCCCCTGGGCCAGCTTCAGGGGGGTCTGGCCGCCAAACTGCGGGATTAGACCTAGCGGCTGCTCGGCCTCGACGAGGTTCATCACCTCTTCGTAGGTCAGGGGCTCAAAGTAGAGGCGATCAGCGGTGTCGTAGTCGGTGGAAACGGTCTCGGGGTTGGAGTTGACCATAATGGTCTCATAGCCAAGGCGTCTGAGGGCAAAGACGGCATGACAGCAGCAGTAGTCGAACTCAATCCCCTGGCCGATGCGGTTGGGACCGCCCCCCAGGATCATCACCTTTGGCTTGGCGGTGGGGAAGGTCTCGGATTCGCTCTCGTAGGTGGAGTACTGGTAAGGGGTGGCCGCCTCGAACTCGGCAGCGCAGGTGTCCACGGTTTTGTAGGTGGGGATCACCCCCAGGGCCTTGCGGCGATCCCACACCTGGGCTTCCGTGCAGCCGGTCAGGTGGGCAATTTGTCGGTCGCTAAAGCCCATCTGCTTGAGATGGCGCAGGTCTTCGGCCGTTAGGGATCCCAATTCCCGCCCCTTGAGGACCTGCTCCACCTCCACCAGCTCCTGCAGCTTGTCGATAAACCAGGGATCGATGTGGGTAAGCTGAGCAATTTCCTGAACGGAAAAGCCCATGAGCAGAGCCGTGCGGATGGTCAAGAGGCGGAAGGGGTTGGGGGTGCGCAGGTTGGCCCGCACCTCCTCTGGGGTGGGGAAGACTTCAGGCCGGTCGCTGCCAAAGCCGGGGCGGTCGATCTCCAGGGATCGCAAGGCCTTCTGGATGGACTCCTGGAAGGTGCGGCCAATGGCCATCGCCTCCCCCACCGACTTCATCTGCGTGGTCAAAACCGGCTCCGAGCCGGGAAACTTCTCAAAGGCAAAGCGGGGGATTTTGGTGACGACATAGTCGATGGTGGGCTCGAAGCTGGCCGGGGTTTTGCGGGTGATGTCGTTGGGAAGCTCCGGCAGCGTGTAGCCTACGGCCAGCTTGGCGGCGATCTTGGCAATGGGAAACCCAGTGGCCTTGCTGGCCAAAGCAGAAGAGCGGGAAACCCGCGGGTTCATCTCGATCACCCGCACCTCGCCGTTGGTGGGGTTGACGGCAAACTGCACGTTGGATCCCCCGGTTTCCACCCCAATCTCGCGCATGATGGCGATGGCGTAGTCGCGCAGCCGCTGGTACTCCTTGTCGGTGAGGGTCTGGGCCGGGGCCACGGTGATGGAGTCGCCAGTGTGAACCCCCATGGGGTCGATGTTTTCAATCGAGCAGATGATCACCACGTTGTCCGCCAGATCCCGCATCACCTCCAACTCAAACTCCTTCCAGCCGATCACCGACTCCTCCACCAGGATCTGAGAGACCGGGCTGGCCTCCAGGCCGGCGGCGCAGATCTCTTCAAATTCTTCTTGGTTGTAGGCCACCCCTCCCCCTGTGCCCCCCAGCGTATAGGCGGGGCGGATGATGAGGGGATAGCCGATCTCGTGAGCGATCTGCTTGGCTTCGGCCAGGCTGCGGGCCAGCCCCGAGCGCGGCACCGCCAGGCCAAGCCGCTGCATCGCCTGCTTAAACAGCTCCCGATCCTCGGCTTTTTCGATGGCCTCCCGCTTGGCCCCGATCAGCTCCACCCCGTACTGGTCCAAGATCCCGCGCCGGGCCAGCTCCACCGCTACATTGAGGGCCGTCTGTCCCCCCATGGTGGGCAGCAGGGCATCGGGGCGCTCCCGCTCGATGATCTGGGCCACGAAGTCCGCCGTCACCGGCTCGATGTAGACGCGATCCGCCATACTGGGATCCGTCATGATGGTGGCGGGGTTAGAGTTGACCAAGACGACCTCATAGCCTTCTTCCCGCAGGGCTTTGCAGGCTTGGGTGCCGGAGTAGTCGAACTCGCAGGCTTGGCCAATGACGATCGGCCCCGCTCCGATGAGCAAGATCTTGTGAATGTCGGTACGGCGCGGCATAGGGATCCCAGGGGTGGCAGGGTCAGCCTTCTATTGTAGAGGTCGCCTGCAGGTCAAGTTGCTCAACGGACAGGGAAACGTCCTGCTGTCAACGCTATCTTTGCGGCAAAGCCATCCATGGATCTGCCGATCGAGGAGACGCTCTACGGCCACTCCAATTGTTCGCAACGTTGATGGGGCCATTGTCAAAGTTCTGAAAGAAAGGGCTAGGCCTCACGGTGGGAGTGCAGAAGCCGAACATCGCAAAATCCTCAAGCAAGTCTTACTCCAACTTGCAAAAAAGTCCTTTGCCAAGTGCTCGGATCGATCCCAAACATTGGTGAAGATTCGGACTTCGAGCGGATGCAAGAAGATAACACCGCCCACGATGTATTGGCTTGACACGAGCGTTATCAACCCGTTCGAGCCTTCATAACAAGCCGCGGTAGCGAATAAAAATTAAAATCGCCGCCCAGGATCCCAGCGCCACCTTGATGGCCACCAAAATGTTGAGGATTGGGATCCAACCGCCGCTAAAAAGTGCCCCCAGCTCGCCCTTGGGTAGTTCCCAACCGGCCAGGGCGATTACAGCCACCCCGATAAACGTCACCACCGACAGCTTCTCCCACATCGCGGCTTGCCACCGCTTGTAGATGGCCTCCATCCAGGTCGAAGAGGCGGTGATCGCCACCAAGCCAATCGCCGTTCCTCCCGCCACGCCGGCAGCAAACCCCCCGCCCGGCGTCAGGTGACCCCGAATGGCCAGCTCCACCCCAATCAGAGCGGAGATGGTGGCCCCCACCCGCGCCAACACAATTGAGGGAATATCGGTAAACTGAGCTACATTGGCCGTCGGTCGCTCATCCGCCAGCAGGTACTGCGCGCCCAGAATGGCCGTAGAAAACACGACGACTTCAAAGACGGTGTCGTAAAGGCGGTTGCGCAGGATCAAGCCCGTCACCGTATTGGGCACGCCGCTTTCTCCGGCCAGAACCGCCACAGGCTCAAAGGCAGGAGAAACAGCTCCCGCGTCGGCAACCATGAGCTGCAAGGCTGCCAGCAGCGCCGCCACCCCGTACAACCACCTCATGGCAGGAGGACCTCAGAAAGCAGGGCTTGTTGCGTCAAGATGGCCTGCAGGCGGGGCACGCGCGTTACCAAGCGATACTCTGCCACCTCCTCATCGGGCTCAAGGGCAATGGTGTGCACCTCCCGGCTGTGAAGGGCAGCCAACAACGCCTCTGCACTTCCATAGACGGCCAACTCCAGACGCATGTGGTACTGCTGTAGCCCTTGGCGCATCTGCTGTAACAACTGCTGTGCTGCTGAGGTCCTGGCCGCCAACAGAGGACTGTCTTCGAGAACGCCCAAGCGCATACTCAACGAGGAACGCACCGCGATGGCATAGAGCGTAATGGACAGCATGGTGCCCACCAGCGCCTCAGTAAGCGCCACATCCGCCGCCCCAAACAAGGCATAGATCAGAGCAGCGATGGATCCCAGAATGCCGCGCATCACCAAGGCATGATAGGGATTGGTCTGGGTCACCACCAAGGCAGCCGTCAAGGGCAACAGCAGGGCGATCACCAGCAACAAAGTCTCTTCCATCCTGTCCTCCTATAGGGACTTGCGCTGCGAGCAAAAGGCCAGCACATAGCCCAAGATGGTGTTCCAAATGGCCAAGGAAATCAGGGCCAACACCAGCAGAGGCCACTCCCTTGGGATCCGCAGCAACAGCCCCAGCATGATGCTCATGGATCCCAGCGTGTCCGACACCGAAAGGCCGTGCAGCTTAAACAAAATCGAGCGATCCCCAAGGAGCGGCGCTGTTCCCCACAGCCAAAACAGCACCCCGATCCCAAACAGAAGATAGCTGAGAGCCTCCACCAAAACTTCCATGTTGATTCCCCTTAAAGCATTTCCAAGCGCTTGAGCACGTGGGCCAGCAGCATTAGGGCTGCATTGCCCACCGACAAAATCAAGACCCCCACAATCCCGATCATCCAGTCATCCCGCACCACAGATACCACCAAAACCAGGATGGCCGTCTTGGTCGATAAGCTGGCAAAAGCCAGCATCGTCTGCCAAATATCCTCCTTCAGCCAGGCGGCATACAGCGGCAGGCATAGGGTCAAAGTCAGCAGAAACAGCAGTAGATTCACGCCTCCTCCCGCGGCTTGAGCAGATGCACCTCGTAGGTGCCTTGGGCATCGCAATTGAGCACAATGGTTTTGGGCGTAAAAGTAATCAAAAAGATGTCGAGAAACACTAGTCCCGCCGAACGATTGGGGAGAGTTTGTTTGTATACAACCTCCTCTACGGTGTGGGGTCTGAGGATCATCTCAAAGGCCTCCCAGTAAGCTTTCGGAACGGCGAAAACGATCTCCCTGAGCACCCGCCCCCAATCCCGCCACCGCACCGGCGCAGAGGCCTGCCGAGGCAGCAGCAGCGTCGCCGCCACCCCGATGGCCACATTGTCCCAACTCAGATTACCCGTCAGCAAAAACCAAATCAAAAGCCGCAGGCCAATTTCCAGCAAGCCCAACTCAGGGTAGCGCCACATGGTTCACTCCACTTAGCAGAATCCAGGCCAGCACCAACACCACGCTCAAGCCGCCCACCACTGCCTCTAGCCCTTCATCCAGACGCCATCCCTTCACAGGAATTCGCTCCCAAAACCAGCCCAGCGGGATCCCGAGGCCCAAGCTAAGGAACGCCTTGATGAGATTATCGACGTCATAGGCCGCTGGCAGCCAGAACCAGAGCAAGCCCCCGCCCCAAAGGACTAGGGCCACCTTGTCTGGCCAACCGGCTGCCGGGGTAGTGTCCCCGTTTGTTTGAGAAGGAAAAGCTCGCAGCACCCGCACGGCTATGCAGGTGGTGCCGACAGTAACCCCCACCAGCAGCCACTCGTGCCAGGGATCCAGAGCTGACAAGCTAAGGGCCTTGGCTGCATAGCCCAAAGTGCCGGGCACCCCCGCCAGCGAGGCCGTCCCCAAGATCAGCAGCGACCAGCGCCAGCGATTGGTTATCGCAGCCCCGACAAACAACAAGGGCTTCGCCAGCCCATGGGCCAGGCCGTACAAACCCGCCCACTGGGGTGCAGCGATGACAAATCCCATCTGCGACACCGAGCTCCAGGCCAAAAGGCGCTGGGGCGTGCTGGCCATCAAAGCCAGAAGGATCCCAAAGACCGCCGCGCCTGCGCTGAAGTAGGGCAGCCCCTGCGCCAAGACGGGCGAGAACTCGCTGCAGCGCACAAGGGCCATGGCGCCTGCTTTTGTAGTAAAACCGCTGAGCACCGCCGCAATGACAGGATCGGCAGTGGCGTAGGTGAGGGGCAGCCACAGGCCGGCGACGAAGACTGCCCCCTTGGCCAGAAGGCCAACGGCAATCAAGGCAAGAGCCGTGGGGTCGGCCAGGGCCAAGCCGCTCATCGCCAGGGATCCGGTGCGCACATAGACCAGCATGGATCCCACCAGGTAGAGGAGCATGGCCACATTGCTCATGAACAGGTAGCGCAGCCCCACCCAGAGCTGACGGTCGCGAGAGCGGTGCGGGGCGCTTTCCCCCAGGATCGGCTGGGACTCTGCTCGGCGACTGTAGGTGAGCAGCAAAAACACGCCGATGCTGAGCACCTCCAGGGCCACATAGACGCTGATCAGGTCAGCGCTGATGACGACGGCGTTGGCGCTGCCGTGGACGATCAGCAACTGCATGGCCAGAAAGCGGCTGCCCACAAAGCGCCGATCCAAATACAGGGCCACCCCAAGGGTGACCAGGCCATGGGCCAGGAGCATGGCCGCGGCGTTGCCATCGATCCGCAACGTCACCCCGAAGTGATCCAGCAACTGGAGCTCCAACGGCGCAGCAGTTGCCCCTGGCAGGCCTCCCTGCTGCACTGCGTAGGCTATCGTCAGTCCAGCCATGATGACCAGGCTGGGACGGGTCAAAGCCGGCAGCAAGTAGGTGGCAAAGGCCAGCCAAAAGGGCAGTGCCACCCAGACCAACGTCAGTTCGGTCGTCAGCTCAGTCATCAGCTACCGCCTGCTCAATACTCTCCACTTCCAAGGTGGGATGATCGCGGGACAGCTTCATCACCCCCACCAACATCAGGGCTTGTACCGACAGGCCGATGACGATGGCCGTGAGGATGATTCCTTGCGGAACCGGGTCGGCATAGTCCACCTGGCGCCAGGGCTTGTAGATGGGAGTGAACACGCCGGTGCGGGCGGCCCAAATGACAAAAAAGGCGATGACCCCGGTGCTCATCACATCCATGGCCAAGATTTTCATGATCAGATTGCGCTTGACCACCACTCCCCAAAAGCCCAGCAGGATCGTAAGGATAATTGCAGCGTGTGCCATGGGTACCTTGCCGTTTGAGCCTCGATGGTGATTTTCCATTCAGCTAGAAGCCGCAGGAGCCCTGCTCCGTACCCCCCTATATCCCCCCGTATACGGGGGGACTGGGGGGCCGGGGGCCGGGCCGGTCAGTGACGGGAGAAATGCGGTCTGTTGATGTACCATCACAGCATGACTCAAGTCCTGACCATCTCCTGCAAGCTCAAGGTATCTAATTCCCAAGCCGCCAAGCTGGATGCGACTCTGGACGCCTTTGTGCAGGCCTTGAACTGGGTCAACCAAAACACGCCGGAGAAGATCCTCAACGCCCTTAAGCTCCAATCTCTGGGTTACCGCGACATCCGTGCCCGCTTTGGCCTATCCAGCAACCTGGCACAACAGGTATGCAGATGGGTGGTATCTGCCCGCAAGACTGCCAGCCAGAAAAAACCGTCCGGTCAAAGCCTTCAAGGCGGGCTTCGTGACCTACGCTGCCCGCATCTTCTCCTTCCGAGCGAAAGACTGGACAGTATCGCTCACCACCGTTGAGGGGCGGGAACGGTTGGAGCTGTCCATCGGCAACTATCAACGAGGGATGCTGGCCGGCACCAATCCCCAATCGGCCACGGTGGTCAAACGCAAAGAGGGTTCTTACTCCATCCAGATTTGTGTGGAGCATGACCTGCCGGAGCCGCAAAACACCGCCAAGGTCATGGGGGTGGACTTGGGTAGAAAAGACATTGCACACACCTCAGAGGGGGATAACTGGCATGGACAGCCGTTGAACCAGGTCAGAGACCACTACTTCTGGTTGAGAGCGATCCTCCAACAAAAAGCCAGTCAGGGCAGACGCAGTTCACGGCGGAGATGTCGGGAACTGCTGCAACGGCTGTCTGGTCAGGAGAGACGCTTGCAAACCTGGGTCAATCCCTGCATCTCCAAGGCTATTGTTTCCAGGGCAAAGGCGACCGATAGCACGATTGCCTGGGCAGACCTCACTGGAATCAGAGAGCGTGTCAACTCACAGCCGCGCAACAAAACCGAGCGTCGGCGGTCCAATAGTTGGGCGTTCTATCAACTGAGGCAGTTTGTGTACTACAAGGCGCTGCGGGCTGGGGTGAAGGTTGTGGTGGGACGCAGACTACAACGGAGCGTTAGCATCAGCGAAGCGTAGCGCCTATGTCATTGCACTTTTGGGGGCTGCTGTAAACCAGCCGCCCTACATCCCCCCGTATACGGGGGGAAGGGGGGCGGTCGGAGTCGGGTAGTTTACTATCCAACTTCCGCAGCCGCAGCAGCCAGATGGCGACATCTCGTCCAAGGGATCCGCCCAGACGCAGCCGGGATCCCCAGGGCTGAGGCTCGAGGTCGCTGAAAATAAGCTGGAAACACACTGGGCCGTTTCCGGTCTTCGCCCCGCTTCCCTAAGCCCCCTCTGGATATGGAGAGAGCTCTTGTACGCTGCCTTGGGATGGAATAGCTTCATGGAGTTGGCGTAATGGCCGTCAATTTGCATTAGGACTATATTGCAGTCGGCTATCATGAAGCCAAAACTGTTCTTGTCGGATGGATTAGTCTCGTTCGACGATCTGCAGCGATGCCCAGTTCTGCTGAGTCTCTGTCCTCTCCGCTTCCCCAAGGCGAGGCCCTCAAGCCCTCGGTGGTGGCGGCGCGGGAGCCTTTTTTGGGGCTGCTGAGGGATCTGGCACGGGCTTACCAAGCCTTTGAAAATTACGCCGGCGCTCACATTCGGCAGATGGGGCTGACTGCCCCCCAATTTGACGTGTTGGTAACCCTCGGCAACACCCCCGGCCTGACGATGAATGTCCTGGCCCAGAAGACACTGGTTACCAAGGGGACGCTGACCGGGATCGTGGATCGCCTGGAGCAGAAGGGGTTGGTGCGCCGCGAGGTACCCCCAGAAAACCGCCGCTGCTTCAAGATCGTGCTTACCGAAGAGGGGGAAAAACTGTTTGAGCAGGTTTTCCCGGCCCATGTGGCCTACCTAAAGGAGCGCTTTCAGAAGTTGGATCCAGAAGAGATGGCCCAGATCCAGGCTTGCCTGAAAAAGCTGCAGTCTATTTTCCATCTCCCTCGGGGGCAGACCCAGGATTGTTGAGGAGGCCTCTTACCCCAAGACCCAGAGCATCAAGACGACGCCCAGGGTAACGGCGGCAAAGAGGGCGTAGCTAATCCGGCGCAGCGGCTGCAGTTGCATGGCATGTAGATCCTTAAGCCAGCCCAGCCCCAGCGATTCCACAAAGCGATCCAGCACGGCCTGCATGGGGTAGGCGTAAACGGATCCCTGTTCTTTGAAGTTCACCAGCAGGACCAGCAGCGTGGCGTAGCCCCAGAGGAGGCCCCAGAGCACAGCACTCAACCCGATCAAGATGGGCTCAAGCATCGAGCTTCCTTGGCCTTCGGTAGGCGTGACCCCCGCTTCCTCAGTGTGACGAAGTTTTGCAAGATGGAAGGGTTGGATCCCATTTTCAGGCTCTTTTCTGCTTGAAGCCACATCCAGGCCTGCTTTTTAGGACAGGGGAAGGAGGGTTGTCCAACGCAAAAGATGGCAGACTAGGGTTACCTGCCCTACCTCTTCTGGACGAGTCCCTATGAGCTCTCGCTACCTGCTGCTCCCCGCCGAGCCCAAATCGGTCGGTATTGCCTATCTCCTCTGGGCGCTGGGCATATTCGGCATCTGCGGTGTCCATCGCCTCTACTTGGGCAAGACTGTGACGGGCCTTCTCTGGCTTTTGACCTTTGGGCTCTTGGGCTTTGGCCAGTTGATCGACCTGTTTCTGATCCCAGGCATGGTGGACGACCACAACTTCAAGCTGGCCGTCTTGCAGGGGATCCGCCCCTCTCCGGCTCCCGCCAAGGGGGTCTCGGCGCCGCCTCAGCCTTTGAAGGGTCAGGCTTTGATGCGGGAGATCCTGCGGCTGGCGCAGCAGCGGCAGGGGATCCTCACCCTCTCGGAGATCGCCATCGAACTGCCTGCTGATTTTGACGAGATTGAAAAGGCGCTGCGAGAGCTGAGCCGCCGGGGCATCGCCTCCCCCGAGAACAACCTAACCACCGGCGCCGTGGAGTACCACTTCCCTCACCTGTTGCGCTCCCCTGGCGACCGACGCTCCCTCTGACAACGTCCTACTGGGATCCCAGGATGCCGCGCTGTTTGGCTAGCTGCATCGCCCGGCGAAAGGCCAGCAGCCCCAAGGCGAAGTAGAACACGCCGCTGGCCAGAGCCATGAGCAGCCGCAAGGGATCCAAACCCGCCTCCCGCACCATCACATCTCGCAGCAAGCCGGCCCCCGCCGTCATGGGCAGCATCTGCCCCAGCCACTTCAGGGATCCCGACCACTCTTCTGTGGGGGTGGCCAACAGAAACAGCAGGCCAAATTGGCTGAGGATCAACAGTTGTTGGATGCGCTTCCAAATCAAGGCGGCGGATCCCAGCAAAAACGAGAAGCCATAGGCCCCCAGCACCACGCTCGCCAACGGCAACAACAGGGTGGGGGGAAAGTGCAGCCGGCTGCCGGTAAGCAACAGGATGATCCCCAAGATAACGACAACGGTTGAAAAGCGCAGCACCAAGCTGGCGCAGGCCCGCGCCAAAAACAGGGTGGCCGCCGAAAAGGGCGAGAGCAACACCTGCTCCAAGGTGCCTGTCTGGGCTTCCACCTGCAGGTTGAGGGCAATGTCGTTGACCACAAAAATGACCAGCGTCCAGAGCACATAGCCAATCACCACCGCATCCAGCCGTTGTCCAAACTGCGAGGCCGGCCCCGCCACATACTGAGCGCCGGCAAAGAGGGCATAGAAGAAAAAAGTGGTGATCAGGATCCCGCCCAGGGCTTCTGCCGGATAGCGGATGTACTGGATCCAGGCCCGCTTCAGCTCGGCCCAAAATAGGTACAGCAGTGGCCTCATCCCTGCTCCCTTCTCCTTTTCAACAGCTTGAGGAAAATGTGGGTGAGATCCGCTTCCTCGCGCTTGATCCTGAGCAAGGGCAAGGGCTTGAGGATCTCCAGCACCTGATACAAAGTCTCCGAGGAGCCGCTGAAGCGCAGCTGATGGGATCCCAGGATCTCCACCCCTTGCTGGGCCAGGCGTTCCGCCCGGCTGGGATCCAGCTTCTGCTCCAACTCAATCCGGTAAGAGCCGGCGGCGCCGGCAAACTGCCGGATCATCTCCTGCGTGGGAGCTTGGGCAATAATTATCCCCCGCTCGATCACAGCCACTTGGTCTGAGAGCGCCTCGGCTATATCCAGTTGGTGGGTGGTGAGGAGAATGGCCCGACCCGAAGCAGCAATTTGGCGGATGAGGGATTTCACCGCTTGCGCTGCCTCCACGTCCAACCCCAAGGTGGGCTCATCCAACAACACCAGAGCTGGCTGGTGCAGAAGGGCAACAGCAATGGCCACCTTCTGCTGCATACCCCGCGAAAGGGTTTGCACGGCAACATCCCGCTTCTCCCCCAGGCCAAAGGTCTCCAGCAGCTCTGCCCCCCGTTGGCGAGCCGTTCTGGGGGATAACCCCCGCAGCACGCCAAAGTACTCCAGGTTTTGCAAGGGGGTAAGCCGCCAGTAGAGGTTGCGATTGCCTTCCAGCACCGCTCCCACCTGGGCCAGCGCTCCAGGCTCAGTGTGGGGATCCCGCCCTAGGATGCGCACGCTGCCGGCATCAGGCCGGATCAGACCGGCGATGATCTTGATGGTGGTGGTCTTGCCGGCCCCGTTGGGCCCCAGAAAAGCCAGGATCTCCCCTGCTGCTAGCGTTAGGGAGACATCCACCACCGCCCGAACCTCCTTGCCCCCCTGCCGGTAGGTTTTCTGAAGGTGGTGGGCTTCTAGAACCTTCATGGGGCAAACACGAGGCAAAAGGGAGTGCAAAAGTTCCACCCGAGAAGGGCCGGCCATCCATCCCAGTTTCTCACGGCAGAGCCCAGCGCCCCCGCAGCCAGGACTAGGTGGCTGTTGGGATCCGGGCTTCCATCAGGGCCAAGCTCATTTTGTCCAGCCACTGCAAAAGGTTCTCCAGTTGCTGGGCCGCAGGCACCATTCCCAGGCCCCGCACCGTCACCTTGCCCGGCTGATAGACAAAGCGAGACTGCAAATGGGCCGGCAGGGCTTCCTTGAGGCGGTTCCAGGCCGGCTCCTCCATGGGGGTTTCCAAAAGCACATGCTCCTTGGCCGGCCTAATGCGGGAAAAGCCCAGCGTGCGGGCCAAAATCTTCAGCTCCATCACCCGCAGCAGCTCCTGGGTGGGCTTGGGCAAGGGGCCAAAGCGATCCTGCCATTCCTGGGCAATTTGCAACAGTTCGACCCGAGAGCCGGCAGCCGCCAATTGGCGATAGGCCTGCATCTTTTGATCTTCGTCAGGGATATAGCTCTGCGGGATCATGGCCGTTATATTGAGGTCAATTTGCGTGTCTTCCACCTGCGGGATCTCTTGGCCGCGAATTTCTCGAATCGCCTCTTGCAACATCTCCAAGTAGAGATCAAAGCCCACCGCGTTGAGTTGTCCGGATTGCTGAGTTCCCAAGAGGTTGCCAATGCCGCGAATTTCCATGTCCCGCAGCGCCAACTGATAGCCGGATCCCAGTTGGGTAAATTCCTGAATGGCCTGCAGGCGCTTGCGGGCCTCTTCGGTGAGGATGCCATCTTCTCGGTAGAACAGCCAAGCATGAGCTTGGATCCCGGCCCGGCCCACCCGTCCTCGCAATTGGTAAAGCTGAGCCAGACCAAACTCCTGGGCATTTTCGATCAAAATAGTGTTGACACGGGGAATATCTAAACCGGATTCAATAATGGTGGTGCAGACCAAGATATCGATTTCTCCGTTGTTAAAAGCCAGCATGGTCGCTTCCAGCTCCCCTTCCGGCATCTGCCCATGGGCAATGGCAATGCGGGCACCGGGCACCCATTCCCGCAATTTGGCGCTGGTCTCTTCGATCCCTTCAATGCGGTTGACCACATAAAAGACTTGCCCGCCGCGATCCAACTCTTGGCGGATAGCCGTGCGAATGACCTCAGGATTGTAGGGAGAAAGGTGAGTTTTAATCGGGCGCCGCGAGGGCGGGGGAGTCTGGATCAGGCTCATTTCCCTCAACCCCGACAAAGCCATGTACAGCGTGCGGGGAATGGGGGTAGCCGTAAGGGTGAGCACATCCACCTGGGTTTTGAGGAGTTTAATTTTCTCTTTTTGGTTGACGCCAAAGCGCTGTTCTTCGTCAATGACCAGAAGACCCAAATCGCGAAACTGCACATCCTTGCCCAAAAGTTGGTGGGTGCCCACAATGACATCGAGTTCGCCACTTTTGAGGCGGGCCAGGATCTCTTTTTTCTCTTCGGGAGTGCGGAAGCGGTTGAGCAGGCCCACTTGAATGGGGTAGGGGGCAAAGCGCTCTTTGAGGGTGTGGTAGTGCTGCTGAGTGAGAATGGTGGTTGGCGCCAAAAGGGCAACTTGTTTGCCGGCGGTTACGGCTTTGAAAATGGCGCGGATGGCCACTTCCGTTTTGCCAAAACCCACATCCCCGCACAGCAGCCGATCCATGGGGCGGGGAGACTCCATATCCCGCTTGATCTCCTGGACGGCGCGAATTTGATCCGGTGTTAGAGGATAGGGAAAAGACTCCTCAAACTCCTGTTGCCAAGGAGAATCGGGCGGGAAGGCATAGCCCTCCTGTTCGGCCCGTTTGGCGTAGAGCTGCAGCAGGTCAAGGGCCACTTTACGCAGGCTCTTTTTGACTTTTTGCTTGGTCTTTTCCCAGGTGCTGCCGGACATTTTGTGCAGTGCAGGGGGCCCATCTCCACTGGCCCGGTAGCGCGAGAGGGAGTTGACCTGGTCGGCAGCCACCCGCAACAAGCCATCGCTGTATTGAATGACCAGGTATTCTCGGGTTTCGCCGCCAATGGTGAGGCTTTCCAGCCGTAAGAACTGGCCGATGCCATGGGCCTTGTGGACAACAAAATCCCCCGGCTTGAGCAGGTTGGGATCCACCTGGCGGGAGCTGGCCTGGCGGCGCTTGCGCACATAGGTGGGGGTGGCCAGGCTGTGCTGGCCGAAAAACTCGCGGTCGGTGAGCACCACCCACCCCAGCGTGGGCAGGAGAAACCCCTCCAGATCTGCCAAGCCGGAGTACTTCAGGGCCACCGGCGTGTAGGACTGGAGCTGGCGCTCGATGGCGGGGAAGTCTTTGGGGTTGGGCACATACTGGGCCGGGCAGTCGTGTTCCTGCAGCAGGGCCACGGTGCGGGAGGGCTGGGCAGAGAGGATCCACACCTGCAACTGCTGCTTGCGGTACTCGCGCAGGGTTTTGGCCAGGGATCCAAACTGGTGGGGAGCGGCAGGGACAGGCCGGCTTTTGAGGTCAAGGGCCGCTTCAACCTCGCCGGCAGGGGCAAAAGCCCGGGCCAACAGGCGGGGGAAGGGATCCCATTCAGGGGCCTCGAGATCGAAGGGGCGGTGGAAGGGGAGCAGAGCCGGCTCGGCAGCCTGGGCCAACTGCCACTGCTCTTGGGCGTGGTCTAGCCACTGCCGGCTGTGGGCCTGGCACTGCTCCGGCTCGTCGATCAGGATCAAAGTATCGGGATCCAAGTAGCTCAGCAGGTTGGCCGGAGGATCGTAGAGCAGGCCGAGAAAACGGCGCAGGCCTTCAGGGGGGGCGGATCCCTGCGCTAGCTGCTGCCGCAGGGCGGGGGAAAGCTGCTCCATCTTTTCCTGGAGCGCCGGCCAGAGGATGGGTCCATAGCCGGTGGGGGTCAGCCAGACAGAGGGGATCCCGTCTTGGGAGCGCTGGCTGACCGGGTCAAACTCCCGCAGCCGCTCCAGCTCGTTGCCAAACCACTCCAGGCGCACCGGCCACTCGCAGGCCACCGGGAAAACGTCGAGAATATCGCCCCTTTGGCTCCACTGACCCTCACTTTCCACCAGGCTGACCCTCTGATAGCCCAGCCGGGTCAACTGCTGCCCCAACTGCTGCGGCGACAGCTCCGCGCCGGGTTCCAGCTTGAGGCAAAAGGCCCGAAACACCTCTGGAGGGGGAAGGTGGGGTTGGAGGGCCCGCTCCGTGGCCACAATGGCCATGCCCTTCTTCCCCTGGAGACCATCGGCCAGCACCTGAAACTGACCCCACACCAGCTCCGGTTCCAGGTCAAAAGGTTCGTAGGGGGAAGCCTCTGAAGTAGGGTAGAGCTGCACACTCTCCCAGCCCATGCCCTCCAATTGCGCTGTCCACCGGCCCGCTTCTTCCAGCGTGGCAGTGACCACCAGCAGGGATCTTCCCTCCTGCTGGGCCAAAGCCGAGGCGATCAACCCCTTGGCAATCCGCCCCCCTCCCTGCAAAGCAGCCCGTCGCTGGGATCTCAGCCGGACGGCCAACTCTTGCACCAAGCCCGATTGGGCAAGAAAGTGCACCAGTGGGATAAACGACATCTTTCCACCCCAGACTGCAAACTCAAGCCGGGATCCCAATTCTGGCATTTGTAGCCGCTGGAAACCTCAACAAGCCCCTTCCGGAGTGGGAAAGTTAGTTGGCTACCAGCCTTGAGGCTGCCAGGCCGATGCTCCAGGGCTGAGATTTTTTGTATCCCATGTTACAGGAAAAAGCTGGCACTCCCAGGATTCTAAAGTTAACCTTTAGACTTGAACAGCCTGCGCGTTGTCTTGCCCAAGATGTAACCCTAGGAGCAGCGGAAAATAGCTCTCCTAAAGTTGTAAAGCTGTACTCATTACAACCCTCCAAGCTTAGGGACAATTATGTTTCTAGACACCGTCACCCTTTCTCGACTACAGTTTGCCCTCACGGCCATGTTTCATATGCTATGGCCGGTTTTAACAACAGGAATGTCCATCTATCTTGTTGTAATTGAGGGACTTTGGCTGAAAACTCGCAACCTAGATTACTATCGCCACGCTCGCTTCTGGTCAAAGATCTATGTGTTAAACTTTGGCCTTGGCGTGGCCTCGGGGTTGCCGATGGCCTTTCAATTTGGCATGAACTGGGCCCCTTTTTCGGAAGCAGTGGGAGACTTTTTTGGAACCGTCCTGGGGTTTGAGGGCACAATGGCCTTTATGCTGGAGGCCAGCTTCCTGGGGATCATGCTGTTTGGCTGGGAGCGCGTGCCGCCGATCATTCACTGGATCTCGACAATCCTGGTGGCCTTCGGCGCCAATCTCTCCACTTTTTGGATCCTGACGGCCAACTCCTGGCTGCAGACGCCGGCAGGGGGGATATTTGTCGATGGAAAATTTGTGGTGCGCGACTACCTGCAGGCCATTTTTAATCCCTTTATGCTCAACAGCTTTCTCCACATGTTCTTTGCCACCCTGGAGACTTCTTTGTTTGTGGTTGGTGGCATCAGTGCCTGGTACATCCTCAAGGGGCGGCATGGCGAGTTTTTTTCCCGCTCCCTCAAAGTGGTCCTGGTGATGGCGCTGGTGGTGGCCCCTCTGCAGGTGTTTATTGGCCACTTGAGCGCGGAGCAAGTGTATCGCTATCAACCGGCCAAGCTGGCGGCCATGGAGGCCCAGTGGGAGACGCTCCCCGCCGGCGAGAGGGCGGACTGGAGCCTGTTTGCCTTGCCCAATGAGCGTGAGGAGCGCAACGAGTGGGAGGTGAAGATCCCTGGTGCCCTGGGCTATCTGCTGGAGTTTAAGCCCAGGCTGGATCGACCGGTTTATGGTTTGAAGGCTTGGGAGCCGCAAAATCGTCCTCACCTGATTGGCCTGATCTACTACTCCTTTAGGACGATGGTGGCCATTGGCTTCTTTATGGCCGGGCTCGTGGGGGCTACCTTGATCCAGTGGTTGAGGGGCAAACTGTCGGCGGAGGCCCTTTCCCAGCAGAAGTGGCTGATGTGGGCTTGGGTCTTTGCCGGCCCCTTGGGCTACATTGCCGTCGAGGCTGGCTGGATTGTCCGCTGTGTGGGCCGGCAGCCCTGGATTGTGTACGAGCAACTGCGCACGGCGGAATCGGTTTCGCCGCTGCCGCCAGGAGAGGTGCTGTTTTCTTTGGTCGGCCTGAGCGCCTTGTACACGGTGTTTTTCGTGGCCGCTCTTTACTTTGGCAGCCGCATCATCCGCAAAGGGCCTAATCTGGAGCTGCCTGCCCCCGTTCCGGCAACCCAGCCGGTGATCGTGATCGAGCCTGCCAGCCACGAGCCGGATCGCCGTCCTGCGGAAGCTCGGTAGCGCCGGTGCAGCTCCAACAGAACCCAGGCGACACAGCAGGCTCCTTATCCAAACAGCAGCCAAGCCGTTGGTTACGTCGATTTCCAATTCCCCTCTCCCAGAGGGCGAGGGGGGTAATGTCTCGAACTGGTTGGAAATACCCAAAGCGGAGAGAAGGACGATGGAATCTTTCGAGCCTTTACAGCAGTTTTTGCCGCAAGTCTGGTTTTTTATCCTCGGTCTATTCCTATTCCTTTATGTCTTGCTGGATGGATTTGACTTGGGAGTGGGCATCCTCTCCCTGACGGCCTCCAGCGAAACGCGCCGCAGCATTCTCATGACCAGCCTGGGCAATGTTTGGGATGCCAACGAGACCTGGCTGGTGCTGATGGGGGGATCCCTGTTCGGGGCCTTCCCCCTCGCCTACGCCACCATTCTCAACGCCCTCTACCTGCCGCTGGTGATCATGGTGGTGGGCCTGATCTTGCGGGCCGTTTCCTTCGAGTTTCGGGAAAACGCCGACAACAAGCTGGTCTGGAACCTGGCCTTTGGGGTGGGTAGCTTTTTGGCGGCGCTGGGCCAGGGGTTTGCCCTGGGCAGCGTCTTCGAAGGGATCCGCGTTGATGAAGCCGGCCACTTTGCCGGCAGCCCCTGGGATTGGCTGACCTGGCGGACAGTGTTGGTGGCCCTCACCCTGATTCAGGGCTATGTCTTAGTTGGCTCGGCCTACTTAATTGTGAAGACCACGGGGGAACTCCAGAAAACCTACTACAAAACGGCAACCATCGCCACCTGGACAACGTTGCTGGGGGCAGTGTTTATCACCATCAGCACCCCCATCATGTCGGAGCAAGCGCGCTCCCAACTTTTCTCGCCTCCTCTTTTCTATATCTTTGCTGCCATCCCCGTTTTGGGGCTTTTGTTGGTGGCTCTGTTGCTGCGCAGCCTGCGCCGGCGAGAAGAAACTAGCGTGTTGGTTTATACCTTTCTCATCTTTGCCCTTTCTTTCATTGGCCTGGGGTTTATGGTTTTCCCCAACATTATTCCTCCCAGCGTCACCATCTACGAGGCAGCAGCTTCTCCCAGTTCGCTGGTGTTTATGCTTACCTTTATTGGCTTTTTGATCCCGGTTATCTTGTCCTACAACATCTACAACTACGTGGTGTTCCGGGGCAAAATTGTGGTGCAGGAAGCAGCAGCAGAAGAGGCCAAAGTTCCGGAAGCAGCTTAAAAGGTCTCAGCGCAATCCAATTGAAACCCCGCCGGACGTTTTGCCAGGCGGGGCAGGCTTTTATCTTGCAGCTCTGGGAAGCTAGACAGGGTTAACCGTCTCCAAGACTTCACTCCCGCTTAAGCCACTGCCGGATTTGCTCGGCAGCCACATCGCGACCTCCCAAGCCAAAAGCCAAGGCCACCGCGACGGCAATCGCGCCCAGCACCAAGCCAAAGGCCAGCACCACGATATCGGTGGCCACGCCCATCTGCTGCAGGGCCATGGCGCCAACAAAAACCAAGATAGCCACCCGCGCCGCCTGGGCCAGCACCCCTGAGGAGGGGTTGCCCAAGCTCTTGATCATGGAATGGGCCAAATTGGCCAGGTAAAGGCCGATCCCGAACACCAGGGCGCCGATGAGCACCCGACCGGAAATCAGCAACAGCCCCTGGACGATGTCGGTCAAAGCGGCAAACTGCAGCAACTCCACCGCCGGCACCGCCCCGAACAAGACCACGCCCACCCAGACCACCAAGCCAGCAATCTCAGAGGGAGTGCGCCGCTTCACCAAGGTTGAGGGATCCCCTTCGGCGGCGGGAGCTTCAGGAGCAGGGGCCGAGGGCAAACCAAGGCCGGCAGCCAAGCGGTCGAAACCGATTGCCTGCAGCAACTGGGTCACCAAGCCAGCCAAAAACTGCCCCAGCCAGTAGAACACGGCCAGGATGAGAGCAGATCCTGCAATTCGGGGAATGGCCCGCAACACCTGCTCCAGCATCGCCACCGCTGGATCGGAGATGGCCCGGATTTCCAGGGCCTTGAGGGCGGCAATCACTGCCGGGATCAACACCAAGACGTAGGCCACTGTGCCCACCGTTTGGGCCAGCTGGGGAATGCCAAAGCGTGCCCCCAAGCGGTTAAACAAATTGGAATTGGAAACGATCCCACGCACGATGAGAGCCAGAAACCAGCCCCCCACACCGATGATGAGCGCTCCCAAAATGCGGGGTACCATCGACAGGATTTGATCCAGCAGGTTTTGCACCGGCTGCAGCGGCCCCTGTAGGTTCAGGGTATCCAGGATGATCGGCAGAAAGAACAGCAGAATCAGCCAGTAAAGGGCATTGCCCAAGGTTTCATTCAGTAGGAAAGGGGTGACCTCTGTACCTCCCTCTTGGCCGGTCGGGGTTCCTTCTACGCCTGCCTCACCGGCAGCGCTTTCCTGCTGTAGAGGCCGGGCCAACTGCTCATCGAGGTTGAAACGCCGCAGCCCCTGGATGACTGCCAGCCGGGCAACTGTAGCCACCGCCCAGCCCACAGCCAGCAGCACCAGCGCCCCACCCACCCGTGGCAGATAAACGAAGATTTCCCCCAAAAACCTGTTGAGCGGATCGGAGACAGCCTGAAGCTGTAGGGCATTCAGCGCCGCCACCAACACAAAAGCCAGGATGATCCAGTAAACAGCAGCAGCCACCCAGCGCTCAGTTTACGGAGGCCTCTCGCCGGGCCTCTGGCCCATAATCCAAGCGGCCAAGCGGTTATCGAGCTGCGTCCGCTTGAGCAGCCCCCGAACGCCAAAGGCCACCGCTGTGGCCACGATCCAACCCAGAATTAAGATGCCAATCGCCGCCAGGAGATTGGGCATAAAGTCGATAAGCCTAGACCAAAGACTCACGAAAAAAGAGATGGTCTCATCCCCAATGGTGTTTCTCGAGGTGTCCATGACTGTCCTCACAGCTTGCAAATGCTCAGGATGCACAAATGATAAGAGTAGGTTAGCCTGAAGCGCTTTTTCAGGCAAGCTGGCCCGACAGGGGGGGGGAAAGCACGAATTTAAGCAGGAGTGCTGAATCTCGATGTAAAACTTTACGTTTATTCACATCAGCCTAGGAAATTGGCCGAGGCTCCAGGGGTGCCACTGAACAGGGGGGTCTGCTTAGGTTGTAGTATGTCTTGGCCTATCGTCAGATTGTCCGCAGCCATTTATCTAATTGCAATCTTAAATCGCAAAAGATGCTCCTAATTGGCTGTAGCCAAATTTTGCCTAAAAAAGTTACATCTGGCAGCTTGCGTCCAGGAGAAGAGGAAATCTGAATGATCTACAAAACCTACAAAATAACGACAAGTTCAGCCGGGCAGTTAAAGCTCTGTCGATATTGATCTTCTGTAGGATTGCCAGACTTGGCTGCCGGTTTGTCTAGGGATCTGGTTGCGAACTTCCACAAATTTTCAGTGTTGTTGCTTTTCTAGATTGGCTTTTTCCAATAGACCAGCGCATCTTCTCCGCTGTAATAGCCCTTGCGGCGTCCCAGCAATTGAAACCCTGCCGATTCATAGAGGCGGATGGCGGCCTGGTTAGAAGCCCTCACCTCCAACGTGGCCCAGCGACAGCCTGCTGCCCTGGCTTGGCTCAACAGCTCCTCCAGGATCCTTCGACCCAAACCACGCCGCCGATGGGCAGGATCCACCGCCAACGAGATAATGTGGGCTTCTTCTTCGATGCGCCAGAGGATGCCAAAGCCCACGAGCGCTTGGGTCGTTTGCGTCGCGAGGTCTGGAGAGGGAGGGGGGAACTCCGTTTGGCCCAAGCCACACGGGGCGCCAACGGCAA
Organism: Thermostichus sp. OS-CIW-20; assembly: GCF_054061455.1. Taxonomy (NCBI): domain Bacteria; kingdom Bacillati; phylum Cyanobacteriota; class Cyanophyceae; order Thermostichales; family Thermostichaceae; genus Thermostichus; species Thermostichus sp. OS-CIW-20. The sequence continues at coordinate 35,928 of NZ_JBSSEF010000004.1, read as the reverse complement.
CGGGTTCCGCCACAACCCCGATCACCGTGCTGCTGGGTCTTTCCAGCTCCGCGCGATAGCCCTGTTCTCCCCAGTATCCGCCGTAGCAGCGGCGATCCAGCTCCAGCAATTGGGGCAGGGCGGTGAGGTCGAGCACCTGCAGCCGATAACTCGTACCGCTCATGGTGGTCTAGTCCCGCAATTCGCAGAACTCGGCCAGCAACAACTGCCCAAAGGGATCGTCATCGGGGGCGGCATAGGGCAGGGCTCGGCGGCTAAGGCTTAAGATCTGACCCCCCGATTGGGGATGGGGCTTGAGCTCGTAATCGATCCCTTCTTGGAAGCCGGCCTCTTGCAGGTAATCTTGGGCGGCTTTGAGGATCCCTGCTCGCAGTTGGGCTTTGACGGCAGGGGCCATGAGGTGGCGAACAAACCAGCGGGCGCTGTCGGGATCCACCTCGGCAAGGTATTGGAGAGCGGGAGTCAACACCGCGGAGCGCTCTTGGGGGGAGAGGCCGTTGACCTGCTGCGCTACCGCGGGCACATCCCGCCGTTGCATGGCCTGGATCAGGGTTTGGATGGCCGGAGAAAAAGAGGGATCCTGCGCTTGGCTCATGGCTGGGGGTACCAGAGGGATTCGAGGGTGCGAACAAGGGCTGCTGCTTCGAAAGGAGAGGGAGCAGTCGGCAGACAGACGGTTACATGGCCCAGTTTTCGCCCTGGGCGGGCAGGGGTTTTGTGGTACCAATGCACCGTGGCATTGGGGATCTCCGCCAGGCGCTGCCGCTTCTCGGCATAGTCGCTGGTGGAGTGCTCGTAGCCCAAGAGGTTGACCATCACCGCCCCCCCACACTTGAGGGAGGGATCCCCCAAGGGCAGGCCGAGGATGGCCCGCAGGTGTTGCTCGAATTGTGAGGTGTGGCAGGCTTCCAGGGTGTAGTGGCCGGAATTGTGGACCCGCGGCGAGATTTCGTTGATCCAGATCCCGGCTTTGGGCTGGGGCGGCGGCACCCAGAACAGCTCGATGGCAAACACGCCCACCGCATCCAATTTTTCCATCACCTTGACCGCCAAATCCCGGATCTCGGCCTCAACAGAGGAAGGGATGCGGGCAGGCACCAAGACGTGGCGACAGACTTGGTTAACTTGAACCGTCTCCACCACGGGGTAGATCTGGATTTCTCCCGTCAGCCCTCGCGCCACCATCACCGCCAGCTCCCGCTCAAACGGGATCCACTCTTCAACCAGCAGCGGGATCCCGGCATACTCAGCCAGAGCCTGTTGCAAGGTTGCTGGGTCGGGCAGGATGCGGGTGCCCTGCCCATCGTAGCCCTGCCGCCGCCGCTTGAGCACCAAGGGAAAGCTCAGGCTAGGTAGATCTGCCGTCTCCGCAGGCCAAAAAGCCGGCACCGGCATCCCCAGCTCTGCCAGAAACTGCCGTTGGTGCAACTTGTCCAGCAGCGGCTCTAGCGTGCTCAGGCGAGGACGAAAGCGGGATCCCTGCGGATCCAGTTTTTGCAGCTCCGCCAGCGGGATGAACTCGTTCTCAAAAGTTACCACCGGGCAGCGTTGCAGCAACTGGGCTGTGGCCTGGGTGTCGGTCACGGCACCCCAGACCACGCCGTCGGCCACGGCCACCGCCGGATCGGTAGGAGCGGCAGCCTGAACAATCAGCGGGATCCCCAATGGGCGAGCCGCCAAAGCCAACATCTGCGCCAACTGCCCACCGCCGATCACCCCCACCGGTTGGAAGCTCTGGTTTTTTGGGGATACCTGGGGTTCCACCACTGTCTCGCTATACTGACGGGTGTGCCTGCTTGGATCCAAAACCCATTATGGGATCCCTTGCCCTCTAGCGCTAGGAGAAAAACGGTGGAACCCCCTCAACCTTCTGAGCTCAGAGCTTTGATCGACCGGGCTTTGGCAGATAAGGTCTTAACCCGCGCTGAACAACAGCAGATCCTCAATGCCGTCGCAGCCGATCAAGAGGTTTCCCCAGAAGAGCACGAGCTGCTGGAATTGGTTGTGGAGCGGCTCAACAGCGGCGAGATTCGCGCCGTGGATTGAGCCCGTTCTCATATTCCAAGCGCCTCAAGCAATACCCGCCAGGCATTGCCTAGAATGGAGATCCCCACCCCCTTTGACTGCTGCCATGAGTTCTCGCTCTTCTGACTGGTTCACGCGGGCTCGCCACATCTTTTACGGCACGGCCACTGCCCTGGTGGAGATCCTCCAGGACCCGGAAAAGCGGGCCGAAAACCTCAACCGCCTCTCGATGGACTTGGCACAACTGGCAGCAGAACTGGAGCAAAAGGGGGAGCTGATCGAACAGGAGGCTGTCCGCTACGTTGAAAGTCTCAGGGATCCAGCCGCCAACGCCCCCACCACAGTTCCAGACAGCGAGAGGCCCGCTCCTGCTGAGAGTACCCCCCCGACCACGGCTTCCCCTGCCGGCTCTGCCCCTATCTCCAAAGAAGAGATGGCCGAGCTGATGGAACTGATCCACCAGATCGAGTCTTTGCGCCTGGATCTAGAGCGGCTGCGCACAGAACCTCCCTCTGCCTCCTCCTAAGTCTTGTGCGGTTCGACGTCATCACCCTCTTCCCGGAGTTTTTTGCAACGCCGCTGCGCATCGGGCTGGTGGGCAAGGCCCTAGAGCAGGGGATTGCCGAGGTTCACTGCACCAACCCGCGGGACTTTGCCACCGACAAGCACCGCCGGGTCGATGATGAGCCCTACGGGGGCGGGGTGGGCATGGTGCTCAAGCCAGAGCCTTTCTTTGCAGCCGTCGCCTCCCTGCCCCGCCTGGATCCCTGCGAGATCATCTTGCTCACGCCCCAGGGGCAACCGCTGAACCAGGCGCTGCTGCAAGAACTTGCCCAAAAGGCGCAGCTCATCCTGCTCTGTGGCCAGTACGAAGGCTTTGACGAGCGGATCCGCCAACACCTGGCCACCCGCGAGGTGTCGCTGGGCGATTTTGTCCTGACAGGGGGGGAGATCCCGGCGCTGGCCTTGATCAACGGCGTGGTGCGGCTCTTGCCGGGCACAGTTGGTAAGATAGATTCGCTGAGGAGCGAAAGTTTCGAGACGGGGCTACTGGAGTATCCTCAGTACACCCGTCCACCGGAGTTCCAAGGGCACAAGGTGCCGCCGGTGCTTCTCTCAGGCGACCACCGAGCCATCGCCCGTTGGCGTCTGCAACAGCAGTTGGTTCGCACCTGGCGAAGGCGACCAGACCTGTTGGCCAAACGCCCCCTCACGCCTGAAGAACAACAGTTGCTGGCAGAGGGACTGGCCGAGCAGCACACCGATGTGGAGGAACAGGATCGATGTTTGTAAACCGTCTCCGCTCCCCTTTCACCCCTGTTGGCCGGCTTGGGATCCCTGCAGCGCTGGGTCTGCTTCTGCTGGGGATCCTGGCCAGCTCCGAAGTTGCCCTGGCCCAAAGGGGAGATGTCAACGAGGCCATCCGCCGCGACCGCAACGTCCAGTTGTTCGACGGCACCAGCATTGACATGAACGACCTCCTGCGGGCCGCCGAGTTTCTCTCCCGGCAAAATGCCGCCTCGCGTTGGGACAGCAAAGCCGGGATCGACGCAGCGGTAGAGCAATTCAACCGCTCCCGCCGCCCTTTGGTGCTCTCCCCCAGAGCGCTGACGCCTGAGTCCACTCCCGACCCTTGAGAGGGATCCCACCCTCAACAGATCTGTTAAGATCGCTAAGCCGATCTTGCGTGCGCTAAAAGGTGGCGCACCGTTTTCGGGATCCATCAGGAGATACCACCGTGGTTAAAAGCACCTCTTCTAGCAAAGCCGATACGGAACAGCGTTTGGATCCCGCCAGCCGGGGCCACTCCAGTTCCACTGAGTCTAAAGGGATCCCAGGCTTTCTCCAAGAGACCCGTGCGGAGTTGGCCAAAATTGTTTGGCCGAGCCGCCAGCAACTGATTAGCGAATCGGTGGGAGTTTTACTGATTGTGTTGGCCTTCGCCTCGTTCATCTACCTGGTCGATCAACTGTTCGGCTGGCTGGCCACTCAACTGTTCTCGTGAGGTTTTTCCCCAGATGGCCCCTGCTAAGGACTTGGGGAGAGGAGGCCCATGCACACAGACAGATACAGAGAGGAGGTGAGGTGATGAGCCCAGAGCCAGAGCAGCGGCGGAGAGGCCGGGGGGGCCGCCTCGAGCCCCTAGAGCCTGCGGGCACGGCGGCGGAGGGGGAAGAAAGCGAAAGTCAAGGTCGCCGCAACCTGCGCTGGTACGCCGTGCAGGTGGCTTCAGGCTGCGAAAACAAAGTCAAAAGCACCCTGATGCAGCGGGCGGCGGCTCTGGATGTGGCAGATCAGATTGTCGAGGTGGTGATCCCGAAGCGGACGGGCTTCAAGCTCGATCGATCCGGCAAGCGCCAGGAACAAGAGGAAAAGATTTTTCCCGGCTATGTGCTGGTGCGCATGGATCTCAACGACGACACCTGGATGGTGGTGAAAACCACCCCCAACGTGATCAACTTCGTCGGCACGGAAGAGAGAAGGGCCTACGGTCGTGGTCGCGGCCATGTGACGCCACGGCCCCTTAGCCCCAGCGAAGTCCAGCGCATCTTCAGCAGCGTCGAGGTGGAAGAAGTGCCCCTCAAGATCGACATGGCACCTGGGGATCGCATCGAGGTGCTCTCTGGCCCCTTCCAGGGATTTTACGGCGAGGTGGTGGATGTCAGCCCAGAGCGGGGCAAGCTCAAGGCTTTGATCTCGATTTTCGGGCGCGATACTCCGGTAGAATTAGAGTTTGGTCAAGTGCGCAAAGAGGTGTAACCGCGTTTCATGGCTAAGAAACTGGTGGCAGTGGTCAAGCTGGCCATCCAAGCGGGCAAAGCCACCCCCGCTCCCCCCATCGGCCCGGCTCTGGGCCAGCACGGGGTTAACATCATGGCCTTCTGCAAGGAATATAACGCCAAAACGGCCGATCAAGCCGGGATGGTGGTGCCGGTCGAGATCTCGATTTACGAGGATCGCAGCTTCACCTTCGTCCTCAAGACGCCGCCGGCTTCGGTGTTGATCAAAAAAGCCCTCGGCATTGAGTCGGGATCCAGTGAGCCCCACAAAGTCAAGGTAGGATCCCTGACGCGGGCGCAACTGCGCCAGATTGCCGAGCAGAAGCTGCCCGATTTGAATGCCCGTGACGTGGAGGCGGCCATGAAGATCATCGCCGGCACCGCCCGCAGCATGGGGGTGACAATAGTTGATTGATTGTCGATCGACTTAAGGATCTCTAGTCTTTGTTGTCTGGAAGTTTTGGCAGACCATTATGGGGGAGAGAAGTTCTCGCCAGCACCCCGAGGAGAAACTATGGCTCGAAAACTGTCCAAACGTATGCAAGCTTTGCGGGAGAAAGTCAAGCCCATTGCCTATCCCCCCGCAGAAGCCCTGGCCCTGATGAAGGAGACGGCCACTGCCAAATTTGACGAGGCGGCGGAGGTTCACATCCGCCTGGGGATCGATCCCAAGTACGCCGACCAGCAGTTGCGCACCACCGTCGTCTTGCCCCGCGGCACCGGGCAGGAGATTCGCGTGGCGGTGATTGCCCGCGGCGAGAAGGTTACGGAAGCCCAGAACGCAGGGGCCGACCGGGTGGGCTTTGAAGACCTGATCGAGGAGATCGGCAAGGGCGTGATCGACTTCGACCTGCTGATTGCCACCCCCGATGTGATGCCCCAGGTTGCTAAGCTGGGGCGGCTATTGGGGCCGCGCGGCCTCATGCCCTCTCCCAAGGGCGGGACGGTCACCATGGATTTGGCCCAAGCCATCAAGGAGTTCAAAGCCGGCAAGCTGGAGTACCGGGCGGACAAAACCGGCATTGTGCATTTGATCTTCGGCAAGTGCAAGTTTCCCGTCGAAGCTCTGCTGGAAAACCTGAAAGCCGTGCAGGAGTCCATTGATCGCAACCGTCCCCCTGGAGCCAAGGGCAAGTATTGGCGAGCTCTACATGTTTGTGCTACAATGGGGCCCTCGATTGAGGTTGACATCAATGCTCTGCGAGAGCTGAAGTTGGTTGCTTAAGCCTGCTTCGGCGCTGCAAAGGGGCAAAGGCAGTTGCTTGCCGTTTGAATTGGCCATTTTTCCGGAGGATCTGGGCAGAGAAGAGCTTTCCACAGTCGAATAGCGAGCCGAAGACAGCAGGGGCCAAGGGGCTTAATGTCCTGCCGAGGTTTGAGCGGAGTGCTAAGGGATCCCGTTGTGGACTGCTAGGTTACGCTTGCCTCAATGCGTCTCGGCTATGGCTGAGGCGCATTCTCTTTGGCGGCTCCAGATACCCCCTTCCGACGGCAACACCTGTTCGGCTCTCAGTGAGCCAGTGACCACAAAGGAGGTGAGCGTATGGGCAAGCAACCTTTAGCGAAAAAAGCGGAGATGGTCGATGAAGTTCGCTCCCTGTTGCAAGCCAGCCAAATGGTGCTGGTAATCGACTACAAGGGGCTGACCGTTTCCGAGATGAACCAACTGCGGGCGGAGCTGCGCAAGGCAGATGCTGTCTGCATGGTTGTTAAAAATACCTTGATGCGGCGGGCTGTCGCCGACCAAAAGGCTTGGGCAGGAATTCTTCCCTTCCTGTCAGGGCCGACGGCCTTTATCATGATCCGGGGCGATATTCCGGCAGCCCTGAAGGCGTATCAAGATTTCGCCAAGCAAACCAAGAAAACCGAGTTCCGCGGCGCCGCTGCCGAGGGGCTATCTCTGACCTTGGATCAGGCCAAGGCCATCGCCGAGCTGCCGCCCAAGGAGGTGCTCATGGCCAAGGTGGCGGGCAGCCTCAAGTCGGTAGCCACTCGACTGGCGGTTGGGCTCAATGCCGTGCCTACGCAGGTGGCCCGCGGTATCCAAGAAATCCCGGCCTCCCTGGCAAGGGCCATCCGGGCTATTGCCGACAAGGAGGCGGCCTGACGGGCTCGGCCTGTCTTGGGTTCATCGACCCGATTCCACCCTATCCACTTCGTTACCCTGAGGAGACAAGACCATGGCTTCGGAGCGTGTTCAAAAGATCCTGGAAGAGTTGAAAGCGTTGAGCTTGTTGGAAGCTTCCGAGTTGGTGAAAGCCATCGAAGAAGCCTTTGGCGTCAGTGCGGCTGCCCCGGCAGGTGGCATGGTCATGGCTGCTCCCGTGGCAGCAGCAGCGGCGCCGGCGCCGGCAGCGGCGCCTGAACCGGTGGAAGAGCAGACGGCCTTTGATGTCATTCTCGAGGCTGTCCCCGCGGATAAGAAGATCGCCGTCCTCAAGGTGGTGCGCGAGTTGACCGGCTTGGGCCTGAAAGATGCCAAAGATCTTGTGGAGGCTGCTCCCAAACCGGTCAAGGAAGGGCTCCCCAAAGAGGAAGCCAACGAGATCAAGAAGAAGCTAGAGGAAGCTGGCGCCACGGTCAAGGTCAAGTAGTCCCGTCGGCAGGGGAAAGGGATCCTCATCCAGAGCGCCTCTTGCTTCCAGAAAAGGGGTGCTGCCAGAGCCCCAAGTTTAACCAGAACGATGAGGGAGGGGCAAAGCAGCCCCTCCTTTTTCACTGATATGCCGCCGCGCCCTGCCCCTCTCCCTCGGCACGGCAGGGAAATCGTTTGGCTAGTCTCCCCTGGGAGAAGGGGAGGGTTGGCGAGGCCGGCAAGTGCCCAGGTCTCTCTTGCTGATTGGAGCGCTTCAACTCTGAAAACGCCCTCGTCAGCCGGTCGGAAACCCTTACAATGGGTTACGGACGTTCGCCAGCACCCCCCATGGACTTCGGAGTCGGATTTCTCTCCAACAACGTCATGCTGCCGATCCTGGATTTTTTCTACGGGATCGTGCCCAGCTATGGACTGGCCATCATCTTCCTGACGTTGGTGATCCGCTTTGCCCTCTACCCCCTCAACGTCGGATCCATCCGCAACATGCGGCGCATGAAGGTGATCAACCCCCTGATGCAGCGGCGGATGCGAGAGATCCAGGAAAAGTACCGGGATGACCCGCAAAAGCTGCGCGAGGCCCAGGCCAAACTGTACAGCGAGCTGGGGGTCAACCCGCTGGGGGGTTGTCTGCCGCTCTTGATTCAAATGCCGGTGCTGTTTGCTCTGTTTGCCACGCTGCGGGGATCCCCCTTTGCGGCGGTTACCTACGATGTCAACCTGCAGATCCTGCCAGCAGAGGTGGCGGCAGAGGTGGTGCCCACCCCCTACGTCAGCCCCAGCAAGAACATCTTCGTCACCGACTCGGTACACAAGCCGGTGGTGCTGGTGGCGCCCAAGGGCACCAAGATTGCCGTAGGGGAGCAGGTGCAGTTTAGGCTGCAGGGGCCGGGGGGCAAGCCCTTTGAGCAGTTGGTGGCAGAGGCGGGCGGGGATCCCACCCTGTTGCGGCCCACCTGGAAGATCACCAAAGGAGAAGAGCGGGCCCAGATCCAGCCGGATGGCACCTTGCTGGCCCTGCAGCCGGGGGAAGTGACGGTGGAGGTTGCGATCCCGGGCTTGGCCTCTGACACGGGCTTTCTGTTTATCGACAAGTTAGGCCGCGTCGGCGCCTTTGATCCGGATGGCACCATTCACTGGGACATCATCGGCATGATCGTCCTTTTCGGTGTCTCCATTTACCTGAACCAATCCCTGACCAACGCCGGCCAGGAGGATCCCAGCCAGAGCTCGATGGCCCGCATCACCCCTGTGCTGTTCTCGGCGATGTTCCTGTTCTTCCCCTTGCCGGCTGGGGTCTTGCTCTATATTCTTGTCTCCAACATCTTCCAAACCGTGCAAACCTTCTTGCTCTCGCGGGAGCCGTTGCCTGAGAACTTGCAGCAGTTGGTGGAAGAGGAGCGCCGTCGCGCTGCCCAGGCGAGCACAGGGGAAGCCAAGGAGGTTGACCGACCAGCCAAGCCAAAGGCAGCCGGGGGAGGGCGCGAATCCCTGCCCTTTGAGCCCTAGCAAGTCCTTGCTGCTTGGCTTGGGGCGGGCTTAGGTCGAGTGCTTGATACCTCTTCAGAATTGGAAGCTGCCCAGGATGAGCCGCCCTGAGTCCTCTACGGGATCTGTGAAGGGATCCGCCGCCAAAAAATCGCATCAGAAGTCTGAGGGAACCGCTGCGCCTTCCCAGGGCAGGCTTTCTCCTGCCGAACATCGAGAACGGGCCAGGCAGTGGTTGCAGCAGGTGCTGGCGGCGATGGGAATCCCGGCGGTGGTGCGAGTGGTGGGGGAGATAATCGAAATCGAGGCCGATTCTCTAACGCCGGCTCAGAAGCAAATGTTGCTCTCAAAAGCGCCTGCATCGCCCTTGCCGCCGTCCAAAGAAGCCGGCCCCGAGGAAGAGCGCTCCCCGGTGGTTTTGGATGCGTTGCAGTATTTGGCCAACACCCTTCTCAACCTCAACCAGCCAGAAGACCAACAGCAGCCCTATATCCTGGATCTGGATGGCTATCGTCAGCGCCGTTTGCAGGAGCTCAAAGCCTTGGTTGCTGTCGCGGTGGAAAAGGTGAGAACCAGTGGTCGGGAATACGAGTTTCCCGATCTCTCTGCTGCCGAGCGGCGGCAGATCCACACGCTCCTGAAAGACCCTGCCTACGCCGATCTGGAAACTTTCAGCCGTGGCAAGGAGCCTGACCGTCGCCTGGTGATCCGGCGGGCCTCTTCTCGACCCTGACCTGGAGGCGCTGGCTGTGCGGCTCTCTTGCCGATAGAGGCGATTCCGGGATCCCTGCTACCCAAGACGTATAAAGGGGGATGTCATGCTGAGGCCAATTCGTCTATCCGACCTGCGGCAGATGCCTGGTCAAACCCAAGAGGTTCACTTTAGGCAGTTTTTCCCAGGTTTTGAGAGCTTGACCCCTGTGGAGGGATCCCTGCAGGCCAGCCACCGGGGGCATTTCCTGGAGGTGAGCGCCGAGGCCCGCACCATCGTCACCCTCACCTGTCACCGCTGCCTGCAGCAGTTTAACCACCGGCTGCATCTGCAGGTTGAGGAGATCATCCTGATTCGGGAGCCCAGTCCTGAACCCCCGCCCCTGGAGTTGGAATTGCGGGACGAAGAGGATCTGCTGGAGAGCCTGCCGCCCAACGGCGAGCTGGATATCGAAGACTGGATGTACCAACACCTGCATTTGGAGATGCCCCACCAGTTGCCCTGTCGCCCCGATTGCCCGGGCATTGTGGTGGAAGCGGCTGCGCCGCCGCCGGTGGATCCCCGCTGGTCGGCCCTGGCTGCCCTCCTTAAAGACTCTCCCCATCCCTAGCCACTCTCCGCGAGAGGGCTTCGGGCCATGAGCTGTATCGCTGCTGGCTAGAATGACCCCAAATTGGCAGGTTCTTTGGCGTTTTGCTCGGCCCCACACCGTCTACGGCACCAGTGCCAGTCTACTGGGCCTCTACTTGCTGGCCGGGTTCGTGGCCGCTGAACCAACGGCCCTGCTAGCTGTCCTTCCCCAGTTGGGCGTGGCTTGGGTGGCTTGTCTGGCGGCCAATGTCTACATTGTCGGCCTCAACCAGCTCACGGATATCGAGATCGACCGCATCAACAAACCCCATCTGCCCTTGGCCGCCGGCTCCCTGAGTTGGCGACAGGGGGTGGGGATCGTCGCCGCCTGCGGGGTGGCATCCATCCTATTGGCCCTGACAGGGATCCCGTACCTGTTGTTGACGGTGCTGTTGAGCAACGGGATCGGCACGGCCTACTCCCTGCCCCCCCTGCGGTTGAAGCGGTTTCCGCTGGCGGCCTCGGCTTGTATCTATTGTGTGCGGGGGTTGATCGTCAATCTGGGCCTGTACAGCCATTTTCAGCAGTTGATGCAGGGGGGAGTCGAGCTTTCTGCTCCCATTGTTTTTCTGACAGGGTTTATGTCTATTTTTGGGCTGGTGATCGCCCTTTTCAAGGATATTCCCGACATGGAGGGGGATCGCCGGTTTGCCATTGCCACCTTTTCGTTGCGCTTTGGCCAGGAGCGGATCTCAAAGTTTTGCATCGGCATTTTGGCCGCTTGTTACCTAGCCTTTATCGCTTTGGGAAGCTATTTTCTCCTCATGGGCCGGGGCGCCTGGATGCTGTTAGGACATGGGCTGGGGTTGGGGATCCTTTTGGGCTATGGTGTTCGCCTGGATCTGGGTTGCCGCGACGCGATTGTCACCTATTATCAACTGATCTGGAAGTTGTTTTACCTGGAGTATTTGCTCTATCCTTGGGCCTTCTTCCCTTTTTCCTAACATTTGCCAGGAGCCGCGATCTTGCCCCGGCTCAGGCGGGCAGCCGATCTCCAAAAACCTAGAGATACCGCTTCATCTGGATGCGAAAGCGGCCCTTTTTCGTCTCGGCCACCTCTTCAATTTGCAGCCGACCGCGACCGCGAATGGCAATCCAATCCTGGGGGCCGACGGTGTAGCTGGCTTGGGTAATCGGCTTCCAATTAACTCGCACCTGTCCCCGCTGGATCTCTTCCACCATCTTGCTGCGAGACAGGCCAAATCCTGCCGAGGCCACTGCATCCAGGCGCAAAGAGGCTTCCACGCTGGTGATGGACTTCACCCGCGGCGGTTGAACCTTCAACTGGCTGAGAGGGATCCGGCTGACCTTGACGGGCACGCTGCGCACCTGGGTTAGGTTGAGGCTGAGATAGTCCACCAGCTCCGGCACAACGATGGCCTGGGCCCCGAATTCGCCCACCACGAGGATGTCTCCCACCTTCTCGCGGGCAATTCCCGTCGCCAAAAGGGCTCCCAAAAAGTCGCGGTGGGTGGCCGGGTCGAAAAGAAAGTTTCCTTGGATTTGAACGGCGGCCAAGGGGATCCCTTCTGCGCCTTCCACCTCCAGGCTGACCTCAGGGCGGGCCAGGGCTAGGCGTTGCCGCTCTGCCTGGGCATAGCCTCCCCAGGCCATCACCTGCAGTTCGGCCAAGTTGTGCAACCGGCTTTGTACCTCGGCTACTTCTGCCGGGGAGAGAAAGTCACTCCAGACCACTTGCCAGGTTTTGAGGGCTTGCTCCCCCAGATCCAGAATGCGCGCCAAGGTTTCTCGATACTCCGCTCCTTTCAGTAGTTCGGTTCTGGGCAGCATGTTGGGGCGCTTCAATCTTTGCGGTTCTGTTCTGTTTGTCCCATGCTAAGCTAGATCCCCAGGATCCTGGCGGGCGTAGCCAAGCGGTTAAGGCAGAGGATTGTGGTTCCTCCATTCGTGGGTTCGAGTCCCATCGTCCGCCCTGCCGCAATAACCTGGGCCCTGCCAATTTAGAGAAAACCTCAAAACCTTGCAAAACTGCTGGCAACCAAGCTGAGGAAGGGTTCCCGAGGGCCGCACCTGGCAACGGAATCACCCGCAGCTCAGGATCAGGGTTCCCACGGCGTCGATATTGCCCGTCCAACCGGCTTCGATCACCACGGTAGCCTCCGGCATCTCCACAATCGCTGGCCCGCCCAGTTGAAACCCCACCCCCATGCGCCGCCGATCGTAGACTGGGACCGGTCGCATCCGGCCGCCCGTCCAGGCCTGGCGCTCCCCCTTGAAGGGATCCCCTGGCAGGGGGGGCGGCGCCTTTAAAGGCACAGGGGGCAAAGCTTGTACCGCCCGCAGACGCAGCTGGATCACCTCCACCTCTTGGTCGGGATCCTGCCAGCCGTAGCGCTGGCGGTGGGCCTGGTGAAACCGCTGCTCCAAGAGAGAAACCGGATCCGACAACTGGGCCGGGATCTCCAGCTCAAAAGACTGGCCGCGGTAGCGCAGGTCGAGGCTGAAGGAGAGCCCCGGCTCCTGCAGGTCGGCTTGCGCCTGGCGGATGAGGGGCGCCGCCCACTGGGCCAAAAGGGATCCTCCCCCTTCCCCCTCCAACTGTTGCAGCGGCTGCAGGATGGCCCGCTGGTAGTCCCGCCGCAGATCGGCCAAAGCCATACCCAGAGCCGAGAGGACACCGGCAAAGGCTGGGACGAGGACGCGGCGGATCCCCAGCTCTTCCGCCAGGGCACAGGCGTGCATGGGCCCGGCTCCGCCAAAGGCCAACAGGGCAAAATCGGCAGGATCCAAGCCCCGCTCCACGCTGATGACCCGCAAAGCCCGCGCCATGGCCACATTGGCCAGGGTGCGAATGCCAACAGCCGTCTCCTCCAAAGTCAAACCCAAGGGCTCCGCCAGCGTTCCGATGGCCTGGCCGGCCAAGTCCCGCCGTAGGCAAACAGCGTCCCCCAGCCAGCCCCCATCCGGCAAGTAGCCCAGCCAGAGGTTGGCGTCGGTTACCGTGGGAGCCGTTCCTCCCCGCCCATAGCAGGCCGGCCCAGGGTTGGAGCCGGCACTCTCCGGCCCCACCTGCAGCCCCCCGCCCGGCAACAGCGAGGCCAGGGATCCGCCCCCGGCGCTGACGGTATGGATGTCGATCTGGGGCTGTTGCACCGGCAGGCCGCACACCACCGCTGACGGGGTAACCTGAGGGAGGCCGTCTTGAATGAGGGCCACATCGGTACTGGTTCCCCCCATATCGAAGCTGAGCAGATGGGAATAGCCGCTCAGCCAGCCCAGGTAGGCCGCCCCGTAAACGCCGCCCGCTGGCCCCGAAAGCAGCGCCACCGAGGCATGAGCCGCTGCCTGGGCAATGGAAGTGACGCCGCCGGAGGATTGCATGATCAGGGGTTCGGGGATCCCTCGCTGCCGGCAGCCCTGCGCCAAGCGGTGCAGGTAGCCCGCCAGCACCGGGCTGAGGTAGGCATCAATGGCCGTGGTGCTAAAGCGCTCGTATTCCCGAAACTCCGGCGCCACTTCGCAGGAGAGGGAAACATGCAAGTCGGGGAAAGCCTCTCTCAGGGCCGCCCCCAGGCGCTGCTCGTGCTCCGGGTAGAGGAAAGAAAACAAGAATCCCACCCCCACGGCACGGATCCCATCCCGCTCTACCCGCTCGCCCACTTCCCGGAGGACGCGCTGGATTTCCTCTTCCGTCAGCGGCTCGACCACGCCGCGGGCGCTGCAGCGCTCCTTCACCTCCAGGCAGTGGTGGCGGGGCACCACCGGCTCTGGCTTGGGCTGGGTGAGGTCGTAAAGGGAAGGGCGGTTTTGGCGACCAATGGCCAGCACATCCCGGAAGCCCGCCGTGGTCAGAAACAGGGTGGGGGATCCCTTGCGCTCCAAGAGGGCGTTGGTGGCCACCGTCATGCCGTGGCAGAACACGTCCACCTCAACTGGGCCCAGCTTGTCCAGGGCGGCAAAGACCCCCGCTTCTGGGCTGGGGGTGGAGAGCACCTTGGCTGTCCGGATCTGGCCTTCCTGGAGGAGCACCAGATCCGTGAAGGTGCCTCCCACGTCGATCCCCAGGCGGACCAGGCCCCCCTGCCTCCCATCCTGTTGCTTGCCTTGCGCGCTACTGGCATTGGCCATGGCTCGATAAGACCCTTGGGCAGGCCTCAACCCCTCGCTAGAGACGAGGCCGGGGCACCTCTTCCGACTTGCTTTCCAGGGGTTGCTCCTGCTGCAAAAGCTGGCGAAAGGCCGGCTCGTCCAGCCGGTAGTCCCGCTGCTCGATCAGATCCCGCTCCGTAGAGTAGATGGTGTCCGACTCCCGCACCACTTCTTGGCGGCGGAAGCGGCGGGCAAAGTCGAGCTTGCGCAGCAGCGCCTCGGAGGGACGCTTCAGCCGCTCTTGCCAGAACCGCCGGATGCGATTGCGGCGCTCCACCCCCTGGTTGCGGAACTGCAACGTCAGCCACCGCACTGCAGGCACTGCCAAAAACAGCGTGCCGTAGAGAAAGAGGAATCCAATCAGCGGGTAGATAAACGCCAAAAAGGCGTTGCTGCCAGCGGCGGCTGCCACCTCCTCCCGCGCCCCGTAGAGAATGGCCGCCAAGAGGAAATTGAGCACACCCAAGCCAGCAGCTAGGGTCAGTTGCTCAGGGGTGGCGCGGCTAAACACCCAGGGTTTTTCTTGCAACACCTCCGGGATCTTCTTGGAGCGGCGCTCTGAGGCGGCCACCTGTAGCTCTGGGAAGCGATAGACGATATCGCCGTCCTCGCTTACCTCCGGCTGGCCGTCGAACTTGAGCAGAATGGGCAGCATATAGTCTTCGTATTCTAGGGCCGGGGATCCCGGCTCCACATCCAGGTAGGGCAGCACCTGCTCGGCGGCGATCACCCCCCCGTTGGCGCGGATCACTTGGCCGATCAAGGCATAGCGCTCCTCTTCCAGGTTGGCGTTGGGATCCCCGTCCCCAAACAGGAAGCTGTACACCGCCTCCAAAAAGTTCATCTCCGATTTTTCCCGGCGGGGCTGCGCCCGACCGGAATAGCCCCCGTAGTAGGGGTAGGGACTCCAGAAGGGGTTGCCCACCCAAAGGTTGGGGAAGTAGAAGAACCCCACCTCGCGCGAGCGACTGCGACTGCCGCTGCCCTCTTCACGACTGCTGGCCATCTGCAGAGCTATCAACGCCAGGGTGATGAGGATAATCGACACCACCAACAGGATGCCGAAGGAGATGCGCAGCCCGTAGAGAAAGCCGCCCCACAGCTTGCGTCGCAAGGCTGCCAGCCGATCCTGCTGCTCCCTGCGCTTGAGAATGTCGCGAAAGTCGGGCGGGAAAACGTAGGCAATCTCCCCCTGCCGCGAAACCTGGAGATGCCCCCCAGCCTTTTGGGCTAACTTCAGCAACTCCTGTTTGGCCTCCTCTAGGGCCAGGCCTGTGCTGGAGGCAATATCTCCCAGAGTGACCCGCAAGCCCAACTGCTCTACTGCATCGATGACCAATGTCTGTGTAGCCACTCTCAACCTCCGCTGGTTACCTACTGTTGCCCGGGATCCAACTGGGACGCTCGCCCAGCATCTGCAGCCAAGGGTTACAGCCATCCCTATTCCCAGTATCTCTCTTCAACTCGGGGGCGACGAGGGCGGCTGTTGCTGCTTTTGGGTCAGGCAGCCTGTCTCTGCGCCGACCCAGGGCTGGGCTAGGGCAGCCAGGCCATCACCGCTAGCAGGGCGAAAAGGATCCCGATCAACACCCACGTCAGCCGTTGGGTATTCAAGGGGGGAGCAGCCTCGCGGCGGATGGGATCGGCGACTTTTGGCAGGGAAGCTGGGCGGCGGGGGCGCTCATAGACCAGACGGCGTTCCCCTGGCTCGGCCTCTTCCAGATGGCTGAGATCTGGGATTTCGAGCAACCACTCTGCTGGTCGCCGCAGACGCGGAGCCTGCCAGATGCCCAACACGTAGCGGGCCTGTTGAGCCACTTCCGGATCCGGGTTGCCCAGCAAGGTTTGCGCCAAGCGGATCGCCTCCTGGGTCTCTCCAAGGGCCTCCTCGGCCAGGGCCTGCCAGAGCCGCAGCTTGCCCGCTTGCGGGTAGCGGCTTTGGGCCTGTTTCACCTGTTCCAGAACCCGACGGTATTGTCCCCGCTCAAAGCTGGCCTCAATCCGGGCCAGATGCTGGGGCAGGCGCAAGTCTTCGGGAGGGATCAACTCCGGATCCACCGATAAACCCCCCTAGGTAAGCTTTTGTTCTACCCCAAACCCCACCAGCAGCAGCTCCTCCAAGGGCTGACCGTGAGGGGGTCGTTGGTAGGTGAGGATCTGGCGCAGGCGCAGGCGTGGGTTAAGCAAGGTGATGGTATCCACAGCAACGACGCGGGTGTAGGTGGTGGTCATCACCAGTTGCAGGGATCCGGGATCGAAGCGGAAGCTGGCCACTATGGGGCGGTCTTCCTCATAGGCCCGATCCCGCAAGTAGTCGCCCTCCAGCCCACGGGGCCCTTCTCGCCGGGGCACGAAGAGCATGTTTAGCTCTTGCCCAGCCTCCTCCCCTTTTTCGGAAACCGTCTCAAACGCCAGGTGGAAGCCCAAAAACCCGTCCACACCGTGGTTGGGGTAGTTGTTGTCGGCCAGTACCTTCTCCTTGAGCTCAGGGGTGAGGGTGCGAATGGTGAAGTCGGTGCGCGAACGCTCCACCTCCCCTCGATCCAAATAGTGGTAGGTGCGCTCGGTGTGCCAGGCGCCAATGCAGCAGTTGAAGAAGTGGTGAAATTTTTGCAGGGCATTCATGCCAGAGGGATCGAGAGCAGGGCCAAGTGGACGGCTAAAGCCGATCCTAAAACGAATCGCAGACAAACAGGCACTCCCCTTCTCCCCCTCAGGTGTTAGCTGCCGCTGGGATCCCCTGGGCCACCGACAAAGTCGCCCCCAACACTTCCAAAGCCCGCTGCAACTGCCCATCCTCAGGGCCGCCCAGGCTTTCTGCCGTCAGGGGAACAGGGCCCGCGGCCACCTCCACATCGGGCTGGATCCCTTGGCGATGAATGTCGTGGCCGTTGGGGGTGAGGTATTTGGCAGTGGTCACGGCCAGCCCCGAGCCGTCCGCCAGCTCCAGCAGGGATTGGATCAGCCCCTTGCCGAAGGTGCGCGTTCCCACCAGTTGCGCCCGTCCGCTGTCCTGCAACGCCCCCGCCAAGACTTCGCTGGCGCTGGCACTGCCCTGGTTCACTAAGACGACCAAGGGGGCTGCCGTGAGGACTTCGCCGGTGGCGGGAATGCCGTCCTGAATGCCGTAGCGATCCGTCACTCGCACGATGTCGCCTTTGGGGATCCAAAAGCGAGCAATCTCAATGGCCGCCTGCAGTAACCCTCCGGGGTTGTTGCGCAGATCGAGGATGTAGCCCCGCACTCCTCGCGCTTCTGCGGCCTGGATGGCCTGACGCACTTGAGCGGCGGCATTGCCGTTAAACTGGCTGAGGCGGATGTAGGCTACCTCCCCCTGGGGCAGCTTGAAAAAACCGGTGCGCACCGGGTTGATCAGGATGGACTGCCGCACCAGCTCCACCTCCCAGATGCGCTCCTGCCGCCTTAGCCGTAGGCTAACGGTTGTGCCGCTGGGGCCGCGCATGCGTTCTGCCACCTCATCCAAGCTCAGCCCTGCCACTGGCACCTGATCCACCGCCAGGATCTCATCTTGAGGTTGGATCCCGGCCCGCTCGGCAGGAGTCCCCTCCATTGGGGCGATGACCCGTACTGCCCCCTGCCCGTCGATGGCAATCTGGAGGCCGACGCCGCTCAACTCGCCAGCAGTGGAAGTCTGCAGGCTGAGGTAGTGCTCCCTGTCCAAAAAGCGGGTGTAGGGATCCCCCAGAGTTGCCAGCATCTCCTCGATGGCCCGGTAGGTCTCTTGCCGATCCTTCAGGGGCCGAGAGAGAAAGCGCTGGCGCACCTGCCACCAGTTCTGTCCGTTGAAACCCGGATCCACGTAGGCCCGATCCACATAGGCCCACGCCTGCGCCAGCAGTTGCTGCTCTTCCCCCCAGCGGCTGGCCTGCACCTGACAGGCGCCAATGCCCAAACTCGCCCAGAGCAGGCACCCTAGCAACAAAACTCGGACAGCCTGGCGTAACCCCCATCCGATCCCCAACCCTCTGCAACTGCTTTCCCCAGATCTCGGCTTCTGCGCAATCATCGGATCCCAAACTGAAGAAGAAGCTAAGAAATACTAAGAAACGTGAACAAGATGAGACATCAGCAGGCGTTTGGGCTGTTGGTGTAGGGATCCCTGTCTCAAAGCTGAGCCCGACTTCATGATCGTGTTAACGAATTGTGTTACAGTGCTATAGGGAGTGGGCCCGCCCCGCCCTGGATATCCAACTCTAAAAATTGCAGGCATCATGAGCAAAGTTTACGACTGGCTAGACGAGCGGCTGGAGATCACGCCTTTCGTCGATGACGCAACCGGAAAATTCATTCCGCCCCACGTTAACATCTTCTACTGCCTCGGCGGCATCACGCTGGTGTGCTTCCTCATTCAGTTTGCCACCGGCTTTGCCATGACTTTTTACTACCGTCCAACGGTGGCCGAGGCTTTTGAATCGGTCAACTACATCATGACCCAGGTCAACTTCGGCTGGCTGCTGCGCTCCATCCACCGCTGGAGTGCTTCCATGATGGTGTTGATGATGATTCTACACACCTTCCGGGTTTACCTGACGGGGGGGTTCAAGAAGCCGCGCGAGCTGACCTGGGTAACCGGCGTGATCTTGGCGGTACTGACGGTTTCCTTTGGGGTTACCGGTTACTCCCTGCCTTGGGATCAGGTGGGCTATTGGGCAGTCAAGATCGTCTCCGGGGTGCCCAGTGCCATTCCGGTGGTGGGGGATGCCCTGGTCCAGCTTATCCGCGGCGGCGAGGCAGTTGGCCAAGCCACCCTCACCCGTTTCTACAGCCTGCACACCTTTGTGTTGCCTTGGCTGACGGCGGTCTTCATGACGATGCACTTTCTGATGATCCGCCGCCAGGGCATCTCCGGGCCTTTGTGATCCCAAACCGGTTCTTGTGAGCCGGGCACCCTGGATGCATCTTTTCAGAACTTTTGCCCTAGACAAGGAGAATGGCTATGCCGGTCTCAAAGCAAGTGATAGCAACCGAGGCGATTACCCGCAAAGTTGACCTAGACAATCCCAAAGTTTTGGCCAAGCTGAAGAAGAACATGGGCCACATGACCTACGGGGAGCCCGCTTGGCCCAACGATTTGCTCTTTATGTTCCCGGTGGTGATCCTGGGCACTATTGGGGTGATTGTCGGCCTGGCGGTCATGGATCCGGCGGGTGTCGGCGAGCCGGCGGATCCCTTTGCCACGCCGCTGGAAATTCTGCCGGAGTGGTATCTCTACCCCGCGTTTCACATTTTGCGCATTGCTCCCAACAAGCTCTTGGGCATTGCCCTGATGTCGGCCATTCCGGTCGGCCTTCTGTTTGTGCCTTTCATCGAAAACGTCAACAAGTTTCAGAATCCGCTGCGCCGCCCCGTGGCGACGACGGTGTTTTTGATCGGCACCTTGGTCACCCTCTATTTGGGCATTGGCGCCACCTTGCCTCTGGATAAGTGGGTCACCCTGGGCCTGTTCTAGAGGGCAGAATATCGGCTTGATAACTCTGAGTGCAGCAGGCCGGTGGCCGGGCTGCACTTTTTTTGGACGTGGGGGACTTTTCGGCAAACCTGGGGGCCAAGGGATGGTAATATCGCTACGCATTCTTTTGCTGTGACCGCCCATGAGCGTTCCTTCCTCTGCTGTCCGAACCTATCGGATTACAGCCCTGGCCGGAGATGGGATCGGTCCTGAAATCATGCAGGTGGGGCGGGCGGTTTTGGATGCGGTTGCCGCTCAGGTGGGGTTTTCCCTCCAGTGGCAGGAGGGCTTGATTGGCGGGGCCGCCTACGAAGCCACGGGGGATCCCTTGCCGCCAGAGACCTTGAAAATGGCCCAGGAGAGCGATGCTGTTTACTTGGCGGCAGTTGGCGACTTTAAGTACGACACCCTGCCGCGGGAGAAGCGTCCTGAGCGGGCTTTGTTGGGCTTGCGGGCGGGCCTGGGGCTGTTTGCCAACTTGCGCCCGGTGAAGATCTTTCCGCAACTGGTGCAGGCCTCTTCCCTCAAGCCGGAGGTGGTTGCCGGGATCGACCTGGTGGTGGTGCGGGAGCTCACCGGCGGCATCTACTTCGGCCAACCCAAAGGGATCTTCACAGATGCCAAGGGATCCCGGCGGGGTGTGAACACCATGGCCTACAGCGAGGCGGAGGTGGATCGCATTGCCCGTGTGGCTTTCGAACTGGCCCGCAAACGCCGGCGCAAGCTCTGCTCGGTGGATAAAGCCAATGTCCTGGAAGTGTCACAACTGTGGCGGGAGCGGGTTACCGCCATTGCGGCTG
Source organism: Thermostichus sp. OS-CIW-20 (assembly GCF_054061455.1). Taxonomy (NCBI): domain Bacteria; kingdom Bacillati; phylum Cyanobacteriota; class Cyanophyceae; order Thermostichales; family Thermostichaceae; genus Thermostichus; species Thermostichus sp. OS-CIW-20. The sequence continues at coordinate 15,320 of NZ_JBSSEF010000004.1, read as the reverse complement.
AGTACCCCGACGTGGAGCTGTCCCACCTGTACGTCGATAATGCTGCCATGCAGTTGGTGCGCTGGCCCAAGCAGTTTGACGTCATTCTCACGGAGAACCTCTTCGGGGATATCCTCTCCGACGAGGCGGCGATGCTGACCGGGTCCATCGGCATGTTGCCCTCTGCCTCTTTGGGATCCTCTGGCCCTGGGGTGTACGAACCCGTACACGGGTCAGCCCCGGATATTGCCGGACAAGACAAGGCCAACCCCATTGCCCAGGTGCTCTCCGGGGCAATGCTGCTGCGCTACTCCTTGGATCAGCCCCAGGCTGCCGACCGCATCGAACAGGCCGTCGAGGCGGTTTTGGCCCAGGGCTACCGCACTGCCGACATCTACTCTGAGGGGATGACCCTCGTCGGCTGTCGGGAAATGGGGGAAAAGATCTTGGCTGCTCTGGCCCAGCAGCAAGCCTCCCCCCAAGGATCGCTCTCAGCCCCTGGTGGTTGAGGGGAGGTTCCCTCGTCGCTGCCCTGCCCTGGTGGCACGGCTACTCCTCTCCCAGAGGGAGGGATTGTCCCGACTGGTAAATTCCTGGAAACGGCCCTAGGGGCAGCTTCTCCCCCTAGACAAAGCGATGGCCAAGCTGCATTGGGTCGTGGACGGTGATCTTTTTCTTGTGGATGGAAATGTAGTTCTTCTTGCGCAGCTCCCCCAACAGACGAGTGATGGTGACGCGAGTGGAGCCGATCGCTTCCGCAATGGCCTGGTGGGATAGCTTGAGATCGATGGTGACTCCATTGGGGCCGGGCACCCCGAAGTCGCGGCAGAGGATCAGTAGAAAGCTGACCAGACGGGATCCCATGTCGCGGTGGGCCAGCGTCTCGATCATCATCTCCGTCTGCAAGATGCGGGAAGACAGGCTCTTGAGGAGCAACATGGAGAGCTCAGCGTTCTCCCGCAAGGATTTTTCCACCTGTTCGATGGGCAGAGAGAGCAGCTCGACGCGGGTAAAGGCCACCGCGTGATAGAAGCGGTCGGAGCGCTGCCCCGTGATGAAGGAGAGCACCCCAAAGATGCTGTTTTCCCGCAGGAGAGCGACGGTAATTTCTTCCCCCATTTCGTAGACCCGCGAGAGCTTGACAGCTCCTTTCACCAAAAAGTAAACCCGCTCCGCCGGATCCCCAGGAAAGAAGATGGTCTTACCGCGCTCAAACGTTTCGATAACCGGAGGATGGTGAGGCCCTCCCAACTGTTTGAAGGCTGCAACCAGAGATTTTTCTGCAATGGCCACTGCCATATTCTTCAACCTTTTAAGGTCAGTTTATCCCTTAGAATCAACCCAACAAGATCAGCCAGGAGTGCCGGGGTTGAGCTGCCCGCTATTGACCCAAGCCACCCTTGACTCAAAAATGACCTCGGCGGCAAGATTATCCTAAGCTAAAAGACTCTGCTTGGATATCTTTGTAGCAGGAGCTACATCTTTGAAGTCTTGTCTCCTGTCCAAGATATGCCTCTAGCGCACTGTTTTGGGACGGTGCAGGCGGGAGGTGCGAGGAAAGTTATATGGGGATCGCGCAGGGTGGGGTTGCCGCCCCTTCTCAGCTAAGCCGTCAGCATTTCACGGTGCGGATGCCGGAGCCGGCCAATCACCTTTTGGAGGTGGAACTACAGATCCAAGAGGTGGATCCAAAAGTACCTCTGCAACTGCGGCTGCCGGTGTGGACGCCGGGATCCTACCTGGTGCGGGAATATGCCCGCCATGTGCAAGAGTTTCAGGCAGCAACGGAGCAAGGGATCCCTTTGGCCTGGCGGAAGGTAGATAAGCACACTTGGGAGATCGAGCCGCCCCGCTGTTCGGCTGTCGCGATCCGCTATCGGGTCTACGCCTACGAGCTGACGGTGCGCACCAACCATTTGGATCTCACCCACGCCTACTTCAACGGGGCGGCGCTCTTTCTCTACGTGCCCGGTCGCGAGCGGGAGCCCTACACCTTGACGATAATCCCTCCCAAACCCGACTGGCACGTCGCCACCAGTTTGCGACCTTTGAGGTCTTCTTCTGAGGATGCTGCTTCCGGCCAGTCTTTTGTGGCGGCAGACTACGACGAGCTGGTGGATAGCCCGGTGGAGGTGGGCCTGCACCAGTTGCGGTCGTTTGCGGTGGAAGGGATCCCTCACTACTTCGTGGTCTGGGGAGCGGGCACCCTAAATTTGGAGCAAGCGGTGGCCGATGCCGAGAAAATTGTCCGGGCCACGGCGGCGTTTTTTGGCGAGCTGCCCTACGACCGCTACTGGTTTATTGTGCATTTGTCAGCCGGGGGATTTGGCGGCCTGGAGCACAAGTACAGTGCCACCCTCAATTATTCTGGACTGGAGCTGCATCAGCCCCACTCCTACCGCCGCTTTTTGGCGCTGCTGGCCCATGAGCTTTTCCATGCTTGGAACGTCAAGCGGCTGCGCCCTCTGGCTTTGGAGAAAATTAACTACAACCAAGAAAACTACGTGGACTGTCTGTGGTTTTGCGAGGGGGCAACCAGCTACTACGAAAATGTCATCTTGCTGCGGGCAGGGATCCTCAGCGCCGAAGATTTTTTAAAGATCCTGGCCGAGCAAATTGGCCGGCTGCAGCGCACTCCAGGTCGAGCCGTACAATCGCTGCGAGAATCCAGTTTCGACGCCTGGATCAAGCTCTACCGTCCCCACGAAAATAGCCTCAACAGCCAGGTTTCCTATTACCTAAAGGGCGCTTTGGTCTGCTGGCTGCTAGATCTGCACATTCGCCACCTCTCAGGGGGGCAGGGATCCCTGGACACGGCCCTGCGGGATCTGTGGCAGCGCTTTGGTCGGACAGAGAAAGGCTACAGCAACCAAGACTTGCAAGAGGCGTTTGAGCGGGCAGCCGGCGCCGATCTCAGCCCCTTTTTCGCCGCCTATGTGGACGGCACGGAAGAGCTAGACTACAACGCCTACCTCCACCCCTTTGGCCTCACCCTCAAGGTTCACTTCAGCCGACCCAACCCTCCCCCCTACCTGGGCCTCAACTTCAACGGCGAAGGCAATCGCATCAGCGCCGTCGAGATGGGATCCCCCGCTCAAAAAGCCGGCATCTGGGCTGGCGACGAGCTGGTGGCTTTGGATGGCTTTCGGGTAAGCGCCGCCACCTTTCCGGAGCGCCTGGCAGCCTATCAGCCCCACCAAACCATCTGTCTTAGCGTCTTCCAAGGCAATCAGTTAAAGCACTTTTGGATCCCCTTGGATCCACCCCGCCCGGATGTGTACACCCTCGAGGCCTTGCCTGAGCTCACTCCCGCCCAGAAAGCGCTCCAGCAGGGCTGGCTGGGATCCCTTCTGGCTCAAGAGTAAGCAGGAGGTAGCAATGCTTTAAAATCTTCCTAGCTGTTCACAACTCCTGAGTTAGGTTAAAGAAAATAGGATTAAAGAAAATAGGATCAAGGGAAGATGACTCTGCTTTTAGGTCTTCTAATTGGATTGGCTATTGGTTTCTGCCTGGGCGTTTATACCTGTAGGCTCACTCAAAGAGCTAATAGTCAGTTACTGGATGAGATTCTAAGAAAGTTACAAGCTGATCTTGAGGGCTTCAAACTTCATATCTCAGAAAGTCTGTCCGAAAGTTACCAAAACTTCCTTCAGCATTTAGCTGAGTACAGAAGTCAGCTAGTTAAGAACATAAGTAACCAGCAGAATATCCTGAGCAGGCTATTAGAAAGTACAGAAAAAATTTCCCAGAATCTAAGCTCAAGTTCTAGCCTTCAAAAGACGAAGGAAACTAACGAGCGAACTGCTGGCGCGCGACTCAAGAGTTTGCCGCCAGGGACGATTAGCCGTGAACAGGTGAAAATAGGGGTATTTCTGTGGTCTAGGAACATAAGGATGAAGAACCTGATCCCATCTAGTAAAAAAGCCGATGCAGAAGGAAAACTCGATAACAAGCTGAACTGGATATCAAACCTTATGGGTCAGAGGTACTCGCTGATCGAGAAGCTTTACAAAGAAATTAAATCTGGCATTGGAGAAGAAAAGGCCTTAACTCTTTGCTTAAAAGGCAACTCCCCGGAAGTGATAAGTTATAGCTGCCAACTTGCTTCCACTCTACATAAGGTTAATTTCTTAGAGGAATATAACTACTCAAAATCCTCCAAAAACCTGAGGGTAAAGCTAAGCAAGTCTCCAGAGGCAATCAAGTTCCTATCTGGAGATTGGCTGGAGAGATATGTCAAACAGCAACTGATCAAGTTTGCTAGAGAGCAGGGACAGAAGATCGATTTTTCCTACATCGCAAATGCGGAAGTTACTTTGCCCAACGGTAGCGACTTTGAGATCGATCTCTTCTTCCACATTAACAACCGATTCTACTGGATAGAGTCGAAGACCGGCAGCTATAGAGACTGTATAGAGAAGTACTCTTGGCTCGCCTCCAAAATGGGTCTCGGCCCAGATCAAGTCTTTCTGGTCTTGGCAGATGTTGATCAAGAGACGAGAAGTAGGATCTACTCCTCCTATAATCTTTCAGCTATTAGTGTCGAGGAGGTTGAGTCTCTGCTGTACAGAATTGTGAGGAGGTAGGCCCAGTCTAAGCTACCACCTTGACAGCCTGCTCCATACACCACCAGGGATCCTCGGCAAAAGCCGGCATGGGCGTGCTGCCCGCCTTGCCCAGAATGGCCAGCCTGACTTCTCTATCCAGACGGGATCCGGAGCCATAGGGATCGTCAGAGGGGGGCTCCAGCCTTTGTCCTAGAGGGGGCATTGCCATAATGCCCGGCTGCATGCCAGTAGCGCTGACCCAGATTTTGAAGCGATCCACCGCCGTTTCTGTGTCTTCGGGCAGTTGCATCTGGAGCAGATAGCGAGGGCCAGAGCCAACTAATACGCTTTCGCTGGGGCGCAGGCGGGCAGGAGAGTCCGGCTGGTAGGGATAGACTAAACCGACGCTGCACTGCCGTTCGTCAAAGACTGTTACATAGACGTGCACCGGCGTAAGGGCCCTGTTGCGCAGGGCGATGGCGAGGTTGCGGCCTGCTTGAATTTGCACCTGGCCTTGGGGATCCCGCGGCAAAGGGCTAACTTCAGCAGGGCTAGAGCCACTGGCCGGCGTTTCCAGTTGCAGAAACTCTACTTCCAGAACACTGCTCAGAGCATCGCTGGCAGGTTGCAGGTTGAGGAGGTTGTCGAAGGCGGCCACATGTTCCAGCAGCCGCACCAGCTTGCGGGGCAGAGCCTGTGGCTTTTTTACCGGGATCCGAAAGGCTGCCAGCGCCACCTCTTCCTCCCGTCGGTAGAAGTGGTAGATGGCATCTGGCAGCATCTCTACCCGCAAGTCCGCTGCTTCTGGGTCGGTGTAGGCTAGAAGCGGCGAGGCCGGCAGAGCCGCCAGCAACTCGGCAACAGGCATTTGCGCTTGGCTGGGATCCGCACAGGTGAAGGCCACCCGCAACGGCTGAAACCGGACGGCAGACATGGGCGATCCTCAGAAAAAATCTCGTGATCCAGATCTACCGGATCCGCAGACCCAGCTCCAGCTTTGCCCTGTGCTGTAACGGCAAAGCATGGCAACGCATCCTGAACCAATCGGGCGTTCGCTTCAGCAGCGCGGAGCGCCTACGCTTGGGGAGAGATGCCTCACTGCCGGCATGGTGAATTAGGGACTAGCCACTGGCTAGCTAAGTGCGCTCGTAGAACCCAAAACTAGGAATCCCTACCCTTTAAGGCAGGGGGCAGGTCAACCAATTCTGAAGGGGTACCCATTACCTCGAGGGAAGTGCTTGCTTTCTGCCAAAGCAACCCGCTATGCTACCGCCCAGATTGAGGCATCCTTCTGTGGCAAGTCAGCAGCTTCGAGTCTATGTCCCCTCTCACCCGCTCATTAAGCACTGGTTAGCTGTGGCTCGCGACGTGGAAACCCCCACGCCCTTGTTTCGCAGTGCTCTATCGGAGCTGGGCCGCTGGCTGACCTACGAGGCGATGCGGGATTGGATCCCAACTCAGGCGGTGCAGGTGCAAACTCCTCTGGAACCTGCTGCAGCAGAAGTTATCGCCCCCAACACGCCGCTGGCCATCGTGCCTATTTTGCGGGCTGGGCTGGCCCTGCTGGAAGGCTGTCAGTCCCTCTTGCCCCAGGCACGGATTTTTCATGTGGGCCTGGTGCGGGACGAAAAGACGCTGCAGGTGAGTTGTTACCTCAATCGCCTGCCGGAGCGGATCCCGGAGCAGATGCGCATTCTCATCCCTGAGCCGATGTTGGCTACTGGCGGCACCTTGCTCTGGATCTTGGACGAGCTGAAAAAACGGGGAGCGGATCCCAGCTTAGTGAGAATTGTGAGCGTCTTGGCTGCTCCGCCGGGGCTGCAGCGGCTGGGATCCCATTACCCGATGGTGCAAATTTTCTGCGCCATGATCGACGAGCGGCTAAATGACCGGGGGTTTATCCTGCCCGGGCTGGGGGATGCTGGGGATCGCGCTTTCGGCACCTGATCCCTCAAAGGAATCGCGAGTCAAGAGGCTTGCTCTGCCGCTAGTATCGGCTGGGCACGGCAGCAGAGTGTAACATTTGGCATCAATTGCCCCAATGCCGCTCTGGGTGCTTCACTCCTCCAGAAGGTGGCCAAGAAGGGCACGTTGAATTAAACCTCTTCACTTCTGTCAAGGCTGTTGGATGATGGGAATGCTGGCCGCTTGAGCCCCAAGCCCGCCTCAGGGATCCGGCTTGCGCTCCTCGGGCTAGAGGCCGTTTGATCTGGCTAATTGACTGCTGCCAGCGCCTTTTCCTTTCCTGGGCTTATGCGACTTGTCCTCAGCAGTTTGGATGGCAGCCTCTTAGATCCCCAGTCCAACAGCTATGGCGCTGCCCGACAAGCTTTGGCGGCTTTGGAGCGCCGCTCCATTCCCTTAGTGCTCTACAGCCTGCGTACCCGCGCCCAACTGGAACATCTGTGTCGACAACTGCGCCTGGAGCATCCCTTCATCTGCGAGGACGGCTCCGCTATTTACGTTCCCGAACATTACTTTCCCGCAGGCATTTTGGACGAGCGCTGGCAACACCGCCCTCCCTACTACGTGTGTGCCCTGGGATTGCCCTACCCCTGCTTGCGCCACATTTTGCAACAGGTGCGCCAAGATTACCACTTGGATCTCATCGGGTTCGGGGATTGGACAGCCTCGGAGCTAGCTGCCGCCACTGGGATCCCTTTGGAGGAAGCAGAACGGGTGCAAAAGCGGGAATATAGCGAGATTTTCAGCTATTCCGGGGATCCAGCAAGGCTGCGAGAAGCCCTTGCCCAACAAGAGGCCACCCTCACCCAGCACTTGTTACGGCTGCACCAGCTCCACTTCTCCGACCCCTCGCGGTGGTATTTGACCGGCTGGAGGCGGACAACCTTAACCTCAGAGCCCAGTTCCCTACCAGGAGAACAGGCGGTGCGGCTGCTCCTGGATTGCTACCAGCGGCATTTGGGCCCTGTCAGGGCCTTGGGCATCGGCTGCTCCCCCCCAGATTTGGCTTTTTTGCGGTGGGTGGAGCGGAAAGTAGTGCTTCCCAGCCCAATTGCGGATAGCCTCTGGAAGGAGGCCGTTCGCCTCGGCGGGCCAGAGGTTCAGACCCAGTGGCAACTGGCCCGGCTCCCCGGTCCTGAGGGGTGGAACGAAGTGGTGTTGAGGTGGCTGGAGGAAACCGATCATGGGGATGAATAAGCAACAAACCGGTGGACGGACTGCTCCCTTGGGCCTGCGTGTGGTGGGATGCCTGCTGAGTTTGGCGCTAGGACTGCCTGCCTCTGCCCAGCCGCCTATGAATCTGCTCACCGGGGAGCCGACAGTGGCCCAACTCAAGGAAGATGCAGCCCGCTACCTGCAGATGGGCTTTCACACCCTAGCCATCAACGCCTACCGGGCCGCCCTTGAGCTGGAAGACAAAACCAAAGTTCTCCCCAGCGAGCGGGATCCCGACGTGCCTTTTAACCTTGGCCTGATCTACGCCCGCCAGGGCAACCTCCCAGAGGCGCGAGCTGCCTTCCAACGTGCCGTAGAAGTGGATCCCACTAGCTTTAAGGCACGCTACCAATTGGCTCTGGTGGATCTTAAGTTAGGGAACCTGGTAGCGGCCAAGGAGCAGCTTACCCTCTTGGCCCATGCTGCCCGCAGCAATCCCGAAACCTACAGCCACATCCAGTCCCTGCTGGCCCCCCTGGAGTCGGTGCCCTTGCCCAACCAGCAGGCCAGCAACCCGCCTCGCCCTCCAGCCGCTGAGCCAGAAGCAGCCAAGCCTGCGCTCGAGCCCGAAAGGGACAAGACAACCACTCCACGGGCAGCCGCCTCGAAAAAGCAGCCAGAAGAGGAGAAGCCTCTCTCGGCCTTGCAACGGCTACGTCGGCGGGAGTTGGACTAGTCCAAACCGGGCCCAGACAGCTACAGCTTAGGAAGGAGAGCTAACCCCCCCCCGAGAGCTACTGGGAGTGGAGCTTTCCCCAGCGCGCTTGACACTTAGGGCATAAAAAAAGGCTGGTATTAAACAGCACTTTTCAAGCTTGCAGGAGCAGCAGTAGAATCCTGCTAGCAAGGCAGCAGAGGCGGGATCCCTTCATGAAAGATTTCTATAGCGAGCTGGAGGTAAAGCCCGACGCGACCTCTGAAGAAATCAAAGAGAGCTACAGGCGGCTTGCCAAAGAGTATCATCCCGATCGGCTTCCTCCCGGTACACCGGAAAAGGCCCGACGGTACATTGAAGAAAAATTTAAGTCCCTTCAAGAAGCCTATTCAGTGCTGAGTGATCCCGTAAAGCGGAAAGCCTACGATTCCCAGAGGCTTTCCCAAACGAAAGGAAACGAACGTGATCTAGGTCTAAAAGCCAAACCAAGCTACAGCACACAAGACGGCAGCACTTGGCCGTTTGACCCTGACAAGATACAGAAAGCTGCCGAGGAGATAGAGCTGCGGAGGCGAAGGATTGAAACCAACTATAACCAGAAAATAGAGCAAGTGAAGTCAGAGCTAAAGAGAAACCTTATTTTAATCGGCATTAAGGAAGAGGATGCCAGAGTTGACTATACCTTCCTTACTAGAGACGAAAACATACAGAGCTGCTTTGTCTTTTTGTTTTTGGGCTTGTTGGCTTTCTTAGGAGGCTGGGGATGGATTGGTGCTATACTCGTACTCATTGCTTTGGTATCCGCTTGGTCGGCATTTTTTGAATCTGGGTATAGTAAAGAGCAAGTGGAAAAAGCCAAAAGTCTCCAAGAAAGGGCAAAGTCAGAAATAGAACTGCGCGAGAAAGAAAAAAGCTCAGAGCTCTCTCAACTGACGCTTTACTGCAGGAGCAGGATCGACTACTTTAAGAGTCTCCCCCTTGAGTCTTTATCCCCTGAGTTTATAAGCGGGCTTAGCGGAGAGGATCAACTCTTCCTGTTGACAGCGATAAAGGAAAGAGCCGACGCTGAAAAGCTAAAGGAGGATCTGAAACTAGCAGCTGGGATCGCTGTCGGTATTGGCATATTAGCCGTCTTGTTTGGTTTGGGCGGCGGATTCTACCCCCATTGATCCTGCTTCCTAAGCCGGCAGGAGCAGTAAAACTTTGGGGTCTGGATCCTCAGACGAGTTTTTTGGCGGCAAAACCAGACCTTGCCACTCTTGGTAGCTGAGGCCAAGCCGAGTCATTTCAGTGATTTCGTATCTGTAGCCTTCCAGTCTCCTGTCCAATTCGATCATGGACTGGGCAGCCGCTATAACCTGATTTGCTCGACTGATGATAGCTTCTCTCCAAGGAGGATCCCAAACTATGCGATCCAAGACTGTCCACCAGCTTGGATCAATCAAACGTGGGGCAATGAGGGCAAGGATAGCATTCTTAGATCTTGTCGGCATACTATCAAAATAGGATTCAATGCTTTGTGCGCTGAAAATATCTGGTCGTATATATTTGTCAAACAGCTTATCCACATCCGATTCACCCTTTACATACTTGAGAATCTCCACGACGCTTGATAGGCTAACTCCTTCTTGGTAAGCCTTGTGAAGATATACTGAAGGTTTCGTGGTCAACAAAAGCTCGACATACTTTCTAATACGAGGTCTTAGAATCTCCTCTGCCTCCGCCAGGCGTTTCAGAGCTATCTCACGCTCCTCCATCTCTAGGTAGCATTCAATCTCTGTAACATAGACTAAAGATAGGATTAAGATGTACTCGCAAGCCAAAATGCCGTCGTTCTTGTTCCAATTGGAATCCCACGCAGCTAGATAATAGTGCTCAGCCTCAAGCAGAGGCTGAATGACCTCGGTTACCAATCGCTTCCTGTTGGTCGAAGAAGACATCTTCAAAGCTATTTCTGCAACGTCGATAGCAGACTTAGCTTTGGCAAGAAGCGATCTATCTATGGATTCTCGAAGACTTTCTACGGATGCTTGAAGACTTTGGATTCGAGAATCGATTTGATTGAGTTTAGAGGTAACGACTGCAAAGTCTACGGCAGACAAACCCAAGTTAGTTAGACCAATAGCAGCATTGAATTTGGTTAAGCCTAAGACAGTGTTTAGTTTACCTCTAGTGTCAATTAGTCTTAGGTTGATCTGCCTCAACTGAATGTTGGCAATAATCCCGTTGACTATGTCCACTGCCGGGATGCAATTGCTAATGCTATCTGCGAGTGTCAAGCCTCCAGTTTCTCTCAGCCAGGCCACCACCCGCTTAGAGGCCACTTCTCGCACCACGCCGCCTACGCCTCGTAGGTTCCATTCTGCAGGCCTTTCAGGATGGCTTCGGGGATCTCGAGGATGACTTGCTCGGCAACCATGAGTCAGGAGCTCCCTGCGTTTGCTGCCGTCAAACTAGCACAGAGAAAACCTTCTGAAAATACTTGTACTTGGAGAGTTCGCCAAGGTTTATTCTCAGTTACAGGGGCAAGAGCCTAGCATAGAGATCTAGCCCTCCTCGCTGTTGCGTTGCCGCCATGTCTGAGCCTGCCGGTCGTCTGGTTTGGAACCACTCCACCCACATTTCCGGGCTGATCCCTGTTCTGGAGCGCCTGACTCGACAACCTGGCATTAAAACCGTAACGCCAGGTGCTCTGTCTTGCAGTCGCGGGCGGATCCCGCAGTTGCAGTTGCGGGTTTCCGTGCCCATTCGAGGGGGCTACAAGTTGGTGGCCCGCAAGGGCAGCAGCGTGCAAGAGGTCTTCGTGGTTACCGACCTCAGCCAGTTGGAGCTGGAAGCAGCGATTCGCCGCTGCTTGGAGTAGATTGGGGTTTTCTTGGCAACGCAGTCCTGCTTTGGGCGCGCCATGTCCCGTGCTAGCCTCAAGCCCGCCCGCATTAGCGCTGTGGTGCCCGGATCCCTGGCGGCAAAGGTGGGCATTCGGCCAGGGGAGGCCCTGGTGAGCATCAACGGCGAGAAGCCCCGCGATCTCATTGACTATCGCTTCTTGTGTGCCGATGAATATCTCTGCCTGGAGATCCTGGACAGCCAAGGGATCCGGCGCATCGTCGAGCTGGAAAAAGACATCGATGAAGATCTGGGGCTGGAGTTTGAGACGGCTTTGTTCGATGGCCTCATCCAATGCACCAACGCCTGCCCCTTTTGCTTCATCGACCAACAGCCCCCTGAAATGCGGGCAACGCTGCACCTTAAAGACGACGACTACCGCCTCAGCTTTCTCTACGGCAGCTACCTCACCCTTACCAACTTGACCGCTGCCGAATGGGATCGCATCGCCCGCCTGCGCCTTTCCCCCCTCTATGTCTCGGTTCATGCCACGGAGCCGGAGCTGCGCAGCCGCCTGCTCAAAAACCCGCGCGCCGGTCAGATCCTGGAGCAGTTGGCCTGGTTTCGCCAACACCGCCTGCAAGTGCATGCCCAGGTGGTGGTCTGCCCGGGCTGGAACGATGGAGAGCACCTCACCCGCACGCTCTTGGATCTGGCCGCTTTTCGCCAACCTGTCGAAGGGATCCCAACCGTCCTCTCGGTGGCGGTGGTACCGGTGGGGCTGACCCGCTTCCGCCCCCCCAATGACGAGCTGATCCCGGTGGATGCCGCCAAGGCGGCGGAGGTGATTGCGCAGGTAGAAGCGCTGCAGGCGCAGTTTCGGCAAGAATTGGGGTCCACCTTTGCCTGGCTGGCCGACGAGTGGTACTTGCTGGCAAATCGAGAATTGCCGCCGGCAGAGCACTATGAAGATTACCCCCAACTGGGGAATGGAGTGGGATCCCTGCGCCTGTTCTTGAGCGAGTTTGAGCAGGTGCGGCTGCCGACTGGGATCCCTTCTCCTCTCAAAGTTCTCTGGGTGGTGGGCAACGCAGTGGAGCGAGCCTTTCAGCCGGTGGTGGAGCGGATGAACAGCATCCCCAGGTTGCAGTTGCATCTTCTGCCCATTGCCAGCCAATTCTGGGGACAAACCCTGACGGTAACCGGACTGTTGACGGGGCAAGACATTCTGGGCGCTTTGAAATCGGTTGAAAACTTGGCAAGTTACGACGGCCTGCTTTTGCCCCAGATCGCCCTCAAGGATGGGGAGCGCTTTTTGGACGATCTCACCTGGCAAGAGTTGCAGGCCCAAGTGGGGATCCCGGTGATGCGGGTGGATGGGGGCCCGGCGGGCTTGCTGCAGGCGGTGCAGCGGCTAGGATCAAGGGCGACCTCGAGCGGGACGCTGTGAGGCTATGCAGCGGCTACAGCGAGGGTTGGTTCTCTTGCTTTGGGCGGGGCTGGGGATCCTGGCCATCACAGCTTTGGCCTCTTTCTATGTCGATCTGGCCTGGTTTGCCGAGCTGAATGCCCTGCCGGTGCTCTGGACGCGGGTGCTGGCTCGCTGGGGGCTGGGCCTGGGCGCCTTTGCCTTTGCCCTGGCGGTGGTGGGATCCAACATCCGCGCCTGCTGGCGGGGGGCAAGCACAGCCGGGGCCTGGGCGATTGCCCTGGGGTTGAGCGGCAGCTTGGCCTGGTCTCTTTCTCAGCACTGGTTCGCGCTGCTGCTCTGGTTGCACCAAGTCCCTGTCGGCGAGTCCGATCCAATCTTCGGTCGCGACCTGGGCTTTTTTCTTTTCGGCCTGCCCTTCTGGGAGACGCTGCAGCAGTGGTGCTTCAACCTAGTGCTGCTCACTTTGATCACGGTGGCGCTTATTTACCTAGTGGAGCTGGGGCTATCGGAGCAGCGGCTGACGCTGGCTCTGTCTTTATTTGCCCAACGGCACCTGCTGATCTTGGGGGGAGCTCTGTTTTTGCTTCGTGCCTGGGGCCATTGGCTGGAGCGCTACGAGCTGCTCTATTCCACCCGCGGCGTCGTCTTTGGCGCCGGCTTTGCCGATGTGCACGCCACTTTGCCAGCTACCACGTTGATGAGCGGGGTGGCTTTCCTGACAGCAGTTGGCTTCTGGGCTTTGGCCCGCCAGGGGATCCGATTCAACCTTCCCTTGTTCAAGTCTTGGTGCCCTGCCTGGGCCAGTTCCCTGCTGGCGCCGGCCCTGCTCTGGGGGGCCTACCTGGGGTTTGGGCTGCTGACCACCCGGCTTTACCCGCAACTGCTGCAAACCCTTTTGGTCACGCCCAACGAGCTGGAGCTGGAGCGCCCCTACATCGAGCACAACATCCGTTTTACTCGCGCCGGCTTTGGCCTGGCCGAGGTGGAGGTCAAGCCCTTCCCAGAAGAGGGATCCCTGACCTGGGAGATCCTGCAGCAAAATCAATCCACCCTGCGCAACGTGCGTCTTTGGGATACAGAACCCCTCTTGGCCACCTATCGCCAACTGCAGGAGATCCGCCCTTACTACCAATTTCCCTATGTGGATGTGGATCGCTACCGCATCGGGGGAGAGCTGCGCCAAGTGATGCATGCAGCGCGCGAGCTGGACTTTGCCCAGGTACCACCGGCTGCCCAAACTTGGGTTAACCGGCGCTTTTTCTACACCCACGGCTATGGCCTCACCCTCAGCCCAGTCAACGTGGTTACTGCTGAGGGGCTGCCGGACTTTTTCCTATCGGATATCCCACCGCGGGTTTCCCCCCGCTATCCAGAGGTGGCGCAGGTGCTGCGGGTGGAGCAGCCGGCCCTCTACTACAGCGAGCTGACCACCACCGACGTGTTCGTGGGGGCCGAGGCGCGTGAGCTGGACTATCCCGCTGCCGATCGCTATGTCTACAGCAGCTACCGCGGCACGGGCGGCGTGCCCATCCCCCACCTCTGGCAACGGCTTCTCTACGCCTGGCACTTCCGGGATCTGCGCATCCTTCTCAGCCGCGAGCTCTCCCCCAGCACCCGCTTCCTCTATCGCCGCCAAATCCGGGAACGGGTGCGCCAGGTGATGCCCTTTTTGCTCTACGACCAGGATCCCTACCTGGTAATTCAAGGGGGCAGGCTCTACTGGTTTTTCGATGCCTACACCACCAGCAGCCGCTACCCCTACTCGGAGCATCTGCCCGGCTTCCCCTTCAACTACATCCGCAACTCTGTCAAGGCGGTGCTGGACGCCTACAACGGCAGCATCGACTGGTACATTGCCGACCCTTGGGATCCCCTCATCCAAGCCTACGCCCGCATCTACCCCACCCTGTTCAAGCCGCTAGAGGCCATGCCGGAGCCGCTGCGGCAGCACATCCGCTACCCCCAAGATCTCTTCCGGGTGCAGGTGCAGCAATTTGCCACTTACCACATGACGGATCCCCGTGTTTTCTACAACCGGGAAGACCAGTGGCAGATCCCCAACCAGTTCCGCAAGCGGCGGCGCCTGCCCATGCAGCCCCAGTACCTCATCCTCACCTTGCCAGAGGATCCCCAAAAGGGATCCCCAAACCAGCCCGAGTTTGTCTTGCTTTCTCCCTTCACCCCCCTCAACAAACAAAACATGGTGGCCTGGATGGCGGCCCGCTGCGATGGGGAAAACTACGGCAAGCTGCTGGTGTACGAGTTTTCCAAGCAGCGCCTCATCTACGGCCCAGAGCAAGTAGAGGCGCGGGTCAACCAGGATCCGGCCATTTCCGAGCAAATCGCCCTCTGGAACGAACACGGGTCGCGGGTGAACCTGGGCACCCTGCTGGTCATCCCCATCGAGACCTCGCTTCTCTACATCCAGCCCCTCTACCTGGAGGCAGAACAGGGCCGCCTGCCCCAGCTCACCCGGGTCATCGCTGCCTACGAAGACCGGGTGGTGATGGAGCCCACCCTCAGCCAGGCTCTGGAAGCCCTCTTCTCCCCCACCGGCAGCCGCCGCTCCAACCGCTGAGGCCGGGATCCCTTCTCAGATTTCTAAGGGTAGTTGACAGAACTTAACGGATGATTTAAGGTTAGGTTGTCAATCTTCGCGCTTCCTCAGGGAAGTTTGCCATCATGACCACTGTTATCCAAC